>NZ_JBHFPQ010000026.1:0-26258 GCF_041949875.1 Arhodomonas sp. KWT2 | reverse complement strand
GACGCTAAAACACAAACAGCACCAACGCCATAAAACCTGTTTACCCCCCCACACTACAACCCCGCACGACAAACAAACCCGCAATCCCCGGTAGGTGGGCTGCTGCGGGCCGCCGAAAACGGCCGTCGAATCACTGCCCCGAGTCAACTACCGGGCGCCCTTCGCAACGCGCGACAGTGGCCATTGGGCCGTGAGAACCGCCGCTGGCCACGGCCCTGCCGTCTCACTGCCAAACGCTGGAACGTTAGACCCACTCCCGAACGCCTTTATCGCTGAGCAGGCCTCACCCCATACGCCACCATCGCCCCTTCCACTTGCTCGCCTTCCGTAGTCTCCGGATAGAACCGGTAACTTGGGGCAAGAATTGCCTCGACCTCATCGGCCCATACCTCAATTATGCCGTTGATCGAGAATTTACCTCCAGCCATATCTTCCAGCGGCGTCAGCAGCTCGCGATACCGCGGATCTGACGCCCACACTAGCTGCGCGCGCCCACGCACCTTGAAACCTTTCTGCACGAAAACGTCTATGAAGCTCACGCATGCGCGTTCCACGCGTAGTAAATTGCGGACGCTACCGGGCGAGGCGACATTCGCAATGATAAGGCGCTCGTCGTCATACGCTGTGAATATTTCCTTAGGGGAAACATTCGGCCAGCCCTCAGCGTCCACAGTAGCCAGCCAGCATAGGACGCTACGCTCCACGTACGACTTCACTTCATCTGAAAACATCGACAACCCCCTTTCAACGCCACCGGACCAACTCCAGCCCAACGTTTTCGCTTTGCTGCGCACCGGAACAGAGCACAGGTGCTCCCGCCAACAGATACTGGCTATGTGTCACATCCCGGATGATTGCGCTCTTCCCGGACGAACAGATGCAGATGGCTTTGCTGCCAGCCGTTGAGCGCTTGAATCGGTGTTCGGTGATGCAGCGCTCTCTGCGGGATGTGGTGATTGTACAGATGGCAATAGCGCTTGAGCGCCACGCCCTCTTCCGCGCTTCAGGGCGCTGACGATCTCGTGTTCGCTGCACCGGCTCTTGCGCATGATGACCTCCAGGTCGAGACCGCCATCATGCCGGAAGTTCTACTAATCCATGGAGGTAATCTACGGGAAGGGGACACGATCTCCCTCAACTGCGCAAAACCGTGGTCTGTCCCCGGTTTCCCTGTGCCTATATGTACTTACCTAATATTTTACTTTCTATAGGGTGAATAGAATCTTTTATTTCATTATTTTTTGACCGACTGACACTATATATATCTTCATAGGTCTCACATCCTTTAAAGTAGTGTGATATTTTTTTTACAATTTCATTAGGGAGACCAGAATCTCTTAAAATAATTTCATGATTTTCAGTAGTTCCATACTCTAGCTTAGCTATAACCATATCAAGGGCTATTAATGGTTGGTTTTTTTCTGCTGCCACAAAATTATAGACCTTAGAAAAAGTTTTAAGATACTTAGGCCATGAAAACTCAAAGTACTTGGACATTAAATCAAACACATATCTAATTCGAGAGTTGTCGTTCGCTCTTGCTTTTTGTACTGTGTCCGAACTTAGAAGCTCTTTAAACGACGGCGTGTAATAAATATAGTACTTCGTGAGACCGATAAGAATTGACTTTCCAATATCTGTATCGAAATTTCTACCTTTATCATGATCAGTGAAAAGATAATCGTAGCAACATGATAAAATATTATCCAGGCAATGCTTTAATGGTAGCTGCTCTTTAAAATAATAATTATCCAGATTTCCCCCCGCTCTTAGGTGATTAATTAATTCAATTTGTCCATCAACTTTCACAAACCTATTTTCTTTTATGATTAATGGATCAATTCCTAGCTCAGCAAGATCCTCAGAATGAGACTTTAAAAGTTCTCGTCTTGAATCTGGCACATCTTCACTTTCCAATTGAATTAAAGTTTCTAGTGAAGCATTTTCATTGTCTAGGTATTCAATTTCTACAGACGTTTCTCTATCATCATCTTCTTGCGTTTCAAGATGAAATACACGTCCGATAAAGTGTTGCATAAAACGTCCAGCGCGACCTTCTATGTTTTTTCTATCTAATGTTTTCAATAGGTCACCGGTACCAATTTTCTTGTCATAAATGACAACATTTTTTGCAGCTGAATTAATACCTTCAGTTAGGGAAGTAGTACAGAAAAGATAATTCAACCCATTGTCACTGTTATCATTGAATTCATCGACAATCAAGTCCTGAATGTGCCTTGGCATTGCACCATGATGAAAAGCTATTCCGCGCTTGATACAAGAAATCAAATCCCAGGTAGGCGATACAGAACTTGATAGATAATCAACGAGCTCTTTGTTATGAGGCTTTACCGGCCATGTATCTAAAAACTTTTTCGCGGTATCTTCTGCATATTGTTTCTGATATCGATATACTAAAAATTTACCATCAATAGACTCTTCCGACACTAATCTGAGTAGGTTTTTAAACTTATCCCCAATAATTCTAATAGATCCATTTTCTACATAGTGAAGCCCCTTATCCTTTTTGTTATCTAAAGCGTAGTAATCTTTTTGTACTATTTCTGTTGAATATTTTTTTAGTTCTACATTAAACCTTTCTCTGAAGTTTTTGCTGAAATCCGATATGTATGGACCTGCAAGATAAAAATCAGCATCGGTTTTCGCTAATCGGTAGAGAATGTCTGAAAATACCCTGAACCGATCATCATCAAGCTTATAATCTACTTTATAAATTTCGTCCATGACGAAAAAATCTATTTCAAAATTTGGATTTTCTTCAAAAAATGCTGATATTCTCTCTGGCGTTAAAACCAAGATATAGCTTTTACCTTTATCGACTTTAACTTTTGAGGATTTTGAGATTGTGTACCCTTCAACACTGCTTCTTAGTTCTTGATATTGTTCTGAGAGCAGAGAAACTGTGGGCATTATAAACGCAATATTCTTGTAATTGTTATGCAGGATGATTTCTCTAACAATTCGCGTTTTCCCAAAAGATGTTGGAGCACTGACTACCAACCTTTTATTTCTTTGAAAGGAGTCAAATATTTCTTTTTGAGGTCTTGTTAAAGTTGTATTGGTTTTTTGGCTGGTGTAAAAATTCCTAAGAAGATTATCTTGAAATGAAATATTTGGAAAGTAGGCCTCATTGTTCTTTTCCAAAAGATTATCATACAAGAAGATTCTTGATTTGACGATACAATCATGCAAAAGCTGCTGCACCATGTTGTCAGAAGAATTGTAATTAGCTACATGACATATTGCAGAAAGACATCGGCTATAATCGCGTTCATCTTTTGAATCAAGCAATCGATACACGTCAATAAGTAAATTTTCAATAATCTCTGTGCTGACTTCTTTCTTATCTCTTAATTTTTCAATGCCATAAGCTATTTGCTGGCTCATATACTAACTCCAATCAAAATTTCATGGCATTTTCAACAAGCTCAATATTTCGCTTTAAATCGGAAACCGATTCTAAAGGCACAACAAAAAAGACAATTTTTATGTTTTTCCTCTTCGGCCAGTCCTTGCTGTAAATATTTTTAAAGTTTTCTTCCAACTCAACACTTATTTTATCTTTGAAATCATCTGACTCAATATCACTATCTATTTTCCCAGAAAAATCCCTTATGCACTTGCTATCGTATGTGCACAAAACGGGGACTGCAATATCAACTTTATCTAATGATCTTGCTCCAGTAACATAACTTTTTAATAGCTCATAATTTTCTCTTTCAAGCTGCTTGTTTAGTTCTATTTCGCCCCCAAGTAACCTTAGCTCTGATTTTATCCTTTCTGAGTCATTCAGATGCTCCTGGAGTGATTTTAGAGCTGAAGTTATAGCGCTGCTAATGCTTTGATGGAACTTAGCTTCACCAAGCCATAGTGTTACGTTTGAATCACTAATGGAAAAGTGCGCACAATCAAACCCTTTGATTTGTTCTCTTGTAGTTGATCGTAATCTAGCTTTTGTAACAAACTTTGGGACGTCATAGAAAACACTTAAGATTAAATACAATAAAAGTTCGCCATAATCACCTTTTGAATTTCTATTTGCATCTGATATTCGTGTAAAACTGTTTTTGTTCCATTCGGATTTATCTATTGTCTCAATCTCATCTTCTGTAAGTGCAAAAAAAGGAACGGCATCTCTAATTAGACCAACCAGTTCATTCTGCCGGTACCTTCCGTCTTCATAATCAAGTGTAAAAGAAGCATCTTCTTCACCTGCTGATTGGATGCCAACTTCAACTTTGAAGATTTGATTGCATAGTCTTGTCTTAAGAGATGAGTCCATTTCTTATAGTTTACTCCTATCTATGTTTTTGCACAGAACGCCTCATGCAAGAACCGGGGACAGACCACGATTTCCACGCAGAAACCGTGAGTAATCTTCGTCGCGCGCGCTCTCCTTGGCATGGTTCCCTCCCTAGCTTCCTTGCCTGACGACGTATAGCCTACCACTTCCACGACCTCCCTCAACTGCGCAAAACCGTGGTCTGCCCCCGGTTTTCCTGTCCCCGGTTTTCTGCCTCTCATGAAGACCACCACTCGGCGTGTGCACTGAAGAATGCCTCCTTGGGTATGACACGAACGATTTCATGTGGGGAAACATTGCAGGTCAAATACCCTTCTTGCGAATGGAAATAAGCATCGGAATTCCTTTTTCGGTGGAGGATACTCAGCGCTTTAAGCGCAAAGGTCAGCTCACAGAATGTGTGCAACTGATTGGGATCAATTGACACTTCAACAACGACCGGACTGCCGATGGCTTCTAGCTTTGAGGTTATCGCTGCATGATGCGTCAGCGGCATGTAAATCGCCTCACCGCCGAAGCACCGGAAGAGGCGTTCCGTGCCGTCACTGACAACTTGATTTGGAGCCAAGCAGAACCAAAGGGAGCCATTACGCCCGTTGTCCTGAGCCCCAGCGAAATAAGTTTCCCACTCTTGATGCATGTGCTGAAGTTCGGCTGGGGAAAATAAGTAACCGTACCGGTTAAGGAATTCAGCCTGATGCTGTGTTCGGTTGAGGATCCGCAAACCATTGCGCAAGAAGAAGCCTGTCTCGGCTTCCTTCGTACAGTGGTAAGCCAAAATTCTGTTCTCACGAATGAACCCCTCAAGATCTTCAGCAATCGCGCGGAACGGCTGCGACTCGATCAGATTCTCCATGTACTTAGCTGAACGCAGCAGGCCTTGATGAGCGTCGATGCGCTCAATTATGGATTTCGGCCAAGCTTCATTAGAATCGATCCGCAAGAGCATGTGGAAAGCCCTAACGTTGGCCATCAGTCGCGCGAGGTACGAGCGTCAGCTGCATGACATGCTTCGGCGTGCTGCCGTTGTTGCACTTGATCATCCGCTAAACGCTTGAACGCGTCTTGAGAACTCTTCGATATTCGGCGGTGACTCGAACACGATGCTGAATGCGGGCAAGGATGCGATTCCTTTCTTTAGTGCCTTCCTGTCCACGCTCTCTAGCTCTGCTAACACACCGAGGAACTGGTGCACTCCCTTCCTAATCGGCTGCGTCCATCCATACATCATTTCGTGTACACCCTCAAAGTCCTCGGGTGGCAGGACTCCATGCCACTCAACCTCTGCATCTTTTGCGCAGGTGTACAGGGAGCTTAACGCCTCGACTTCTCGCCTCAGTTCTGGCAGAGCCTCTTCGTCTTTCGCGGAACCAATGGCGACCGGGATTTCTTGCGTACAAAGGAGCGCTGCGGAGTGAACCATCCGGAGTACCACTTCCGGACGCGTTTGAAGCCAAGTTAAATATTCGTCGTACTCCAGCTTCTGTGGCGGAATGTACTCGGCGCCCTTATCAATCCGAGACAGCGCGCCATCCGCTTCCTCGAGTCGATCTTCCAGCATTTGCTTCGCAAGGGCTGCATTCCAGCCACACCTCTGTTTCTGAAATATATCCTTGACGGCCTTACTTTCTCCGTGCAGTGGCGCCGGAACGTACTCGTGTTTTGCCGAATATGCTCGATAAAGAACTACTATGATTGCGACAACCAAAATCGGCACAGCCAGCTCGTCGATCGAGACCCTCCGGCCGCTCGCGACCATTAACACCTCTGCGACTGCCCATAGGGAAATCGCTACACTGGCAAAAGTTCCGAGCTGCTGCGGCAGCCAAGTACAGTAGTCCCAGCCGTGCTCGTACCAACGTTTCTCAGTGAAACTGATTTTATGTGAGCCCGAATACTGGCCGTCATCCTTAGACGCCGTCATCGATAATTCCTCGGTGAATCTCCTTCTGCCGAACGCCTGAGCTCAGCCGACGTCAGGCCGCACCGCGGCCTGACGTCGGCTGGAGCACCGTGTTGGGCATCGTTTCACTCATTGTTTTCGTAGTACTTCTTCACGAAGTATGGATTCCCTGTTTCGCTGAACTCAAACGACACTTTCTTAGCTTCGAACAGAAAGCAGTTGATGAGATCTGCGGCATTGACATTGAATAGCGCGACGTTGAAACCTCTGCCAAGAACGCTTTTGTAGGCGATGCCGTCGTATCCGTGGCGTCGGAAGGCCTCAGCAAGTATCTGCGTCGGCGCGTAATCAGCGGTGGAGTCGCCTGAGGTCACCGGTTCGGAAAAGGCTTGATCAATATCGCCCCATGTAGCCTTCTCGCGTTGAGCCGGTTCCGGCTCGTCAAGGAAGAAAACAAACCCACGACCGTGCTCGACGGAGCAGTCGACAAGAACAAGATCCCTCAGCGTCTTGAACTGCCCTACCGATATATACGACCCGATCCATGGCCGCACCTCAGCCATGGCTGTCTCCTTGTCTGTTGCCAAGTACAGACACGGTATGCCCTTTGGATTGACTCGGCCTTCACGCGCGGAGTGCGGTAGCGGCTTCATTCGTGCGGCGGAATATGGGCCAGGTACTTCGAACTCGTGTTCATCTTGCTGGATCGCGACCCAGTCATGACCATGCTGTGCTCTCCAAAGGACTCGGCCGGCTGGGAACGTCCGCTTGCGCCCTTCACTTGTTGCGACGACGGTCTTGAGAAACTCGTCAACTTGATCTTCAAAGACGTACCTCGCCCTGCTCTTGACGCTCTGTGCAAAGATTCGGTAGCTCTGCCAAGATGAAAACTCTGGCATTTTTGTCACCACTGCATTCGTTCACAATACCCAATGCCGCAATTCACTGGAGGCAAAACGTTTAGCGAGGAACGAGCGGCGCTTTTTGCCGTCCGTGTAAAATTGTCTTGTTAGGCGATTACAGCACATTGCTAGCAACATATGCCTGGCCTAGCAGGCCCGAAACAAATCCTAGCAACCCAAGGATTGACAAAACCCAAACAACCACCTCGACAAAGGTTGGGCTTCCCGGGGCATCGACGTTTTCCCCATTTAACTGCTTACGCCATCTCTCACCAAATGCGTAATCGCGGGCAATGATGGTTGTAAGTGCCAACACTAAAAATACAATTGAGAGGAAGAGCGCCCACCAAGACATTTTGAGTGAGCACAACAGGTCTGGATTTAACTCGGGGGCTTTTTCATTAGTAAATATGGTGATTGACAAGGTAAGGGCACCGCCAGCAAGAATAAAAATTGCTCTTACTAAAGAATCTGCCCGACGACGGACATCTTCCTGATGTGCGTTAAATATTTCTAAATCTGTCACCATTCTTTATCTCGCCTAACGTTGCCTTCACTGGCGGGAACGCAGCGGAGCGGAGTTCCCGTCCAAGTGAAAGGCATGGTTACATGATTGTGCCAACAGGACTGTATTCGTTCTTTCCAAGAGATTCATCTCGGAGATATAAGAACTTGCCAATATAACCTATATAGCGCTGAGCCTCTTTACCAATACCTCCTATTGTAAACAAGCGGGCAAGAGCCCTTGCAAAACGCTCTAAACGTGCAACTACTTCAATAGCAATTTCCTGTTGCGGTCTCTCTGAAGCTGGGAAATCTTCCATCTCTTTGATCAAGTCGGGGCGCTTAAGCAAAATATCGGTTTCAAGGCTCTCCCATTCCCTGTTGGGAGCATCTGTTGTGGGCTGCTTTCCGAGTACGACATCGAGATGATGGTAACGCGCGGCCTGTCCAAACCTACTCAGTATTGACAGGAACGACGATAATTCTTCAGATTCTAGGTATTCCAAATCTTCTTTCGCAACTGGTATTTGCTCCACATAATGGTCCAAAAAGCATTCTTCGCGAATTTTTTTAAGTAATAATTCAAGGTTATGACCCTTGCGACCAGAAGGAAGACCCTCTGGGTTTGGAAACTCACCTGTTTGTTCCAGTATTCGAAGACAGAGCATGACTTTCATGAGTCTTTCAAAACCACTGGCCAGAGTCAGGAGGGGGAGATGATAAAAATCATTTGCACCATCGAGCTTTTGCAACTGGCCTAATCCAGCATGAATCAGTCGAACTGCATTCAACAACTCTTGGTCTATGGCGAGTTTCTGCTTAATACTGGGCGCCATTATTCCTTACCGTGTAACCAGCTAATAGACGGACGTCGTCCGCGTTATAACACGGACGACGTCCGCATAATGCGCGTGAGCCAAGCCCCGTTGCTGTCTGTGCGGGATGGCTGCGAAGCGGCGCTGGCCCGGCGTTCCGGCATCCGCAAACCACCGCATGCGACACGTGGAAGGCGTGATAGGCGGACACTTGCCGCGACGCACGCTTGCGCGTCACGGGTCAGCGAGGTGCTGTACATATATACGGCAGCCGATGGAGGTGCGATGGAATGTCACGGAAGAGCTCTCCTTTTCTCGATCGTGTCCGTGCCGCGATCCGGGTGCGCCACTACAGCATTCTTACGTGAAGAGACGTGCCTGGGGCTTGATCCTTCGGGTCATCCTGTACCATGACAGGCGCCGCCCGCAAGATATGGGCGACGGAAGTCGTGGCATTTCTCTCCGATCTGGCGGCCGCTGGAAGTATAGCCGCGGCGACGCAGAATCAGGCGCTCAACGCGGCGGTGTTTCCCGTGGTCCGCGACCCACCGGAGTCAGGGCTAACGATCCAACATCGACCGGTGGCGCCGGTGCGTTCAAAGACCGTGCGAGCGTCGGCATTGTTCTATTCCGGCATCGCGTGGATATCGGCCTAACCGACGCGGGGCGGTCCACCCTACTCCTCATCCCCTGCTATCCGCACTCCGAGCACCGCGGCGACGATCGCAATGACGAGATGGTAACTAACCGCAAACCAGAATAACTGGGGCTCGTCTTCGCGCGACTGCCACAAAATGTCCGCTTCATAGCGCCCCGTCCCACCAAGTGTGGGGATTTCCCCCGTGAGCAATCCATACGCTACCGACCCGATAAGGACCACCGTGAGGCCGGCCAGGAATATGCTCCCTCCGAGATCCTTTCCGCTCATACATTCCTCCGAACGTCAGGGGTCATACAGGGGGCCAGCCGGATCGGGTCTGACAATCCGGAACCGACTCGTACCGTCGCTCGGCACGGCTCACCGCACGTGGCGCACACCGAGGTGATCGGCGATTCCACGCATCCCTGTAGCCGGACGTGCGAAAGCCTCCTGGTACCAGTTTTACCCTGGCGGACCCGCCTTCTCACCGTCCGGTGTTGGAATGTCAGCACCTACCCCGGACATCGACCCTATTTCTGATTCAGCGACGACCTATTGGTATCCCGGGTCCGCGATATTGAGCACCTCCAGCAGGTTGGCCAACGTCGCACTCACGTCGTCGCGCCGCCAGACGATGCCTGTCTCCAGGATCGGTGGCGCGCTCTGCAGGGGCACGTAGCGGGTGCCGGTACGGGCGAGGTGCCGCAGCGATTCGGGCACCAGGGCAATGCCCAGGCCGGCCGATACCAGACTGATGATGGTCTGCATCTGGATCGCGTGCTGCGCGATCTCCGCATGGCCGCCGCAGTCCCCGTAATAGTTCGTGACCAGTTCATAGAAGGCGGGGGCGACATGGCGGGGGAAGACGATGAGCGGTGACGCCGTCACGGCTGCCGGAGAGAGTCGGCCGTCGGTGAGCGTCAGGCGCCCGCTGTCGAGCCACTGTTCGGGCACCGCGGCGATGAGCGGTTCGGAGATCAGCCGGCGGTAGGTGAGCGGGTCGGGCAACGCCCCATGGGCCGGCGGAATGAGGATGCCGGCATGGCTTTCTCCGCGCAGCAGGGCGGCGATCTGCACGTCGCTGGTGGCCTCGGTTAGCGCAAGAACCACGTTCGGGTACAGCGCCCGGAACTCCCTCACCAGATTGGGCAGGAGGCTGTAGTCGGCCGTGCTCACGAACGACAGGTCCAGCCGGCCGGTTTCGCCGCGACGAATGCCACGGGCGGTCTCCGGCAGGGCGTCAACCGCCGCCAGGGCCGCGCGCACGGGCTCGAGCCATTGCGCGGCGAACGGGGTCAGCGTGACGCTGCGTTTGGTCCGCACGAACAGCGCCGTGCCCAGCTCGTGCTCCAGCGCCATGATCGACTGGCTCAGCGGTGGCTGCGTCATGTGCAGGCGCTCGGCGGCCTTGCCGAAATGCAGCGTCTCGGCCACCGCCACAAATTGCCTGAGCCGACGTACATCCATACAAATATCTGCAGTGAATTATTCGTGACTAATTAATATATTTCAAAAACCTTTCCAGGGAAAATACGCTACGGCCTGACGACAACCTGGAGGACGACCCATGCCCGCCTATCGGTCCCGAACCAGCACGCACGGCCGCAACATGGCCGGTGCCCGTGCCCTGTGGCGTGCCACCGGCATGCGGGACGGCGACTTCGGCAAGCCCATCGTGGCCGTTGCCAACAGCTTCACTCAGTTCGTGCCGGGGCACGTGCATCTGAAGGATATGGGTCAGCTGGTCGCCGGCGAGATCGAGGCGGCCGGCGGCGTGGCCAGGGAGTTCAACACCATCGCGGTCGACGACGGCATCGCCATGGGCCACGGCGGCATGCTGTACTCGCTGCCTTCGCGGGAGCTGATCGCCGACAGCATCGAGTACATGGTCAACGCCCACTGCGCCGATGCGCTGGTCTGCATCTCCAACTGCGACAAGATCACCCCCGGCATGCTCATGGCGGCCATGCGGCTCAACGTCCCGACGGTGTTCGTCTCGGGCGGGCCGATGGAAGCGGGCAAGGCGGTCGTCAAGGGCGGCAGCCGCGCCTTCGACCTGGTCGACGCCATGGTGGTCGCCGCGGACGACAGCTACACCGACGAGGACGTGGCCACCGTGGAACGCTCCGCCTGCCCCACCTGCGGGTCGTGCTCGGGCATGTTCACCGCCAACTCCATGAACTGCCTCACGGAAGCGCTGGGTCTGGCGCTGCCCGGCAACGGGTCGATGCTGGCCACCCACGGCGACCGCGAGGGGCTGTTCCGGCAGGCGGGGCAGGTGATCGTCGATCTGGCCCGGCGCTGGTACGAACAGGACGACGGCTCCGTGCTGCCGCGGGGCATCGCCACCCGCGGCGCCTTCGAGAACGCGATGAGCCTCGACATCGCCATGGGCGGCTCGACCAACACCGTGCTGCATCTGCTGGCGGCGGCGCGGGAGGCGGAGGTGGCATTCTCCATCGCCGACATCGACCGGCTGTCGCGCCACGTGCCCTGCCTGTGCAAGGTCGCGCCGGCCAAGGCCGACGTGCACATGGAAGACGTTCACCGGGCCGGCGGCATCATGGCCATCCTGGGCGAGCTGGCCCGGGCGGGGCTGGTCGACACCGGTCTGCCCACAGTGCACGCACCGACCCTTGCCGACGCCCTGGCGCGCTGGGACGTCGTAGGCACGGCCGACGAGACCGTGCGGACGTTCTACCGTGCCGCACCCGGCGGCGTCCCGACCCAGACGGCGTTCAGCCAATCGGCGCGCTGGGAAGCACTCGACACGGACCGCGAACGCGGCGTGATCCGCGCGGCCACTCATCCGTTCAGTGAGGACGGCGGGCTCGCCGTGCTGTTCGGCAACCTGGCGCCGGAGGGCTGCATCGTCAAAACGGCCGGCGTGGATGAGTCCATTCTGGTGTTCGACGGCCGCGCCCGGGTGTTTGAGAGCCAGGAAGCGGCCGTGGCCGGCATCCTGGGCAACGAGGTCTCGGCGGGTGACGTGGTCATTGTGCGGTACGAAGGCCCCAAGGGCGGCCCCGGGATGCAGGAAATGCTCTACCCCACCAGCTATCTCAAATCCAGGGGACTGGGCAAGGACTGCGCGCTGGTCACGGATGGGCGATTCTCCGGCGGCAGCTCCGGTCTCTCCATCGGCCATGTCTCGCCGGAAGCGGCCGAGGGCGGTCTCATCGCGCTCATCGAGGACGGCGACGCGATCATGATCGATATCCCCAACCGCGTCATCCGGCTGGATGTGGACGACCAGACGCTGGCCTCCCGCCGTGCCGCCATGGAGGCCAGAGGCAGCGAGGCCTGGAAACCGGGGAACCGCTTCCGCAACGTCTCGCCCGCGCTACGCGCATACGCAGCGCTGGCCACCAACGCCTCGCGCGGCGCCGTTCGCGACGTGGCGCAGGTGGAATCGTAACGGTCCGGAATACGGGTGGCCGCGTGGCGGCCGCCCGTCTCACACGGGCCGCCCCAGGCCACCCGGGGTCACGCCCGGGGCCACACGCCCGGGGTCAAGTCTAACAATCCAACATCGCCGCCTACCGTCGCACGGCACCACTCACCGTCTGTTGTGCACGCCGAAGTGATCGGCGATCCCACACACCCCCGTGGCCGGACGTACGGAAGCCTCCCGGTACCGTGCTGCACCCTGGCGGGCCAGCCTTCTCACCGTCAGGTGTTGGAATGTTAGAGTCACCCCCGGCGTGCCGGTGAACGGCCCCGGGCGTATCGGGTGGGCGCTTGCGGCGCAGGGGATGAGGCGCTCGACCGGGCCTCAGGTCATCGCCCCACCCCACCCCGTATCAGCGAGGCAAGCGTCGCCGCCGCTTCGGCCTCGCTGCAGTTGCCGCGCACCATCGCGGCCGAGATCGCATCCCCCGCGCCGATCAAGGCGATACAGCGCCGCTCGAGCTCCGCGTCGGTCAGTTCGCAGTATGGCTTCAGCGCAGCCGCGAAAAGCTGGACGTAGTTGTCGAGCAGCTCCTGGTAGACCGCCTCTTTCTCGTCGCTCCCCGTCAGCGCGGCCCCGATGGCATGCCACTCGCCGCTGGTGTCGGCATGGCAATGCACATGGGCCGCCGCGAGCAGCGACGCCGTCTCCTCGAAGCCTCGCTCCTCGGTCGTCAGCGTCTCGCGAAGCGCGTCCGACTGCCGGTGGTCAATCAACCTGTACAGCTCGATCAACAGCGTCGAGCGCGTGCCGAAATGATCGTAGGCGACCGGCTTGGAGACCCCGGCACGCGCAGCCAGGTGGCCCAGCGTGAGCCGGTCGGCCCCCTCTTCGCGCACGATGAGCTGCGCCGTATCCAGCAGCTGACGCCGCCGTTCCGGCGCGGAAAGCCGCCGGCTGCCCGTTCGCGCCTTTGCCTGTTGCGTCTTGCGATTCACGGCCCGCCCTGTCCCATGTGCTCGGATACGTTGAAAACCTACCATTAGTAGGTTAATGTTCCCGACAACCTACTATAAGTAGGTTTCTGTCACTCAACCCGGAGATCCCTCATGTCAGTCGCCCCCATACTGCTCATTGGCGGTGCCGGCATCGTCGGCCGCCACACGGCGCGTTTGCTGCGCGACACCCACCCGGACACCCCCTTGCTGATCGGCGGGCGCAACCTCGCCAAGGCGCAACGCACGGCCGCCGATATCGGTAATGCCGAAGGCGCGACGGTCGATATCACCGCCGATGATCTCGGGCTCGGCGGGCGGCCCGTCAGCGCCGTCGCGATCTTCTTCACGGATACGACCACCGCCGCACTCCGTTTCGCCCAGCGGCATGGCGTACCTTACATCAGCATCTCCCCCGCCATGTACGAAACCGGGCCCGAGGTCGCGGCCTACATGCATCGCCCGGACGCCGCACCGGTGGTTCTGGGTACCGAGTGGCTGGTCGGTGCGACGATGACCCCCGCGCTCGGGTTCTCCGAGGCGTTCCGTCATGTCGACACCATTCGCATCGGCGCCCTGCTGGATGAGCAGGACGAAGGCGGCCCGGCCTCCTTCGACGATCTGGAGCGCCAGACGCAGGCCATTCCCGCCGTGCAGGTTCGGCGACAGGGCGCCTGGGTCTGGCGCCGCGGCGACGACCTCCAGACCACCTTCCGCGCCGCCGACGGCACGGCGATGGGCGCCACGGCCCTCTCGCCCAATGACGTCTTTGGCCTCGCCACCGCCACCGACGCGCCGAACGTCGAGTTCAACCTGGCCATTGGCGTGAGCTCCAGCCGCCGCCGCGGCGAGCCGATGTCCACCGAAATCCTCATCGAACTTGCCGGAGAGAGCCACGCCGGACAACCACTGCGCTCCCGCCACGCGGTGATCCATCCCGACGGACAGATGCCGCTGACGGGGCTGGGCGTCGCCCTGGTTCTCGAACGCCTCCTCGGGCTCGACGGCAAACCGCCCACACCGGCCGGGCTCTACTTTCCGCAGCAGTTGCTCGACCCGGCAGGCTACTTCGAACGCTTCCGACAGGCCGGCGGGCAGATAGTGGCGCTCGACGCGCAGTAGTGGCCAGGGATGGATGACGACAACGGCCACTGCCCGCCGGGGCGTGGCCTGCTCCGCCGGCGAGGGGACCGAGAGCATCGACTGGCTGTTGAAGTAGTCGAGCACTTCCCCGTCGGCCGCGAGATGCTGGACGAACGCATGCCCCGCCGCCGCGACGCGATGCTGCGTGACCGGCTGGCCGGGATCGGGCGGCAGCAGGGGTGATGGGGTTACCGAAGCCAGCGGGGCAGGCTTCAGGCGAACCGGAAATCACGGGCGCCAGACGGAGAGACCGGCATACCGTGCGCCGAACTTCCCCGACCCTCGACCCCCTGTCACCGGCGGGAAATGAGGTCATGGCCTCCGAACCCCCCACTTCACGAGGCCGTCGAACACCCGGTGCATCTGCCGGGTATGGTGTTCTGCGCCCTTGAACCGGCCGTCTTCCAGGAGATCGAAAAGATCGGGAATGTGCACCGCATCGCGCAACGGTGACATGCGCAACTCGAGGAGAACGAGCCGAAGCTGTTCGATGGCGCGTTCGCCGCCGTTCACCCCATAGGCGATGAACCCGGCGGGCTTGTCTACCCACTCCGCGTACAGGTAATCCAGCGCGTTCTTGAGTACGGCCGTGTAACCATGGTTGTACTCGGGGCTCACGAAGACGAACCCGTCGCCGCGAGCGATCTGATCGGCCCAGCGCCGCTGCAATGGATCCTCGTAGTCACCGATGATCGGTGGTTTCGGGAGGTCATACATCGGCAGCTTCCACTCCCGCAGATCCACGATCTCGGTCGTGATCTCCTGATGCTCCGCCGCAACGGCCTGTGCCCACTCCGCGATCGCCAGAGCGTTCCGACCCCGACGGATGCTGCCCACGATGATCTGTATATGCATGAGACCACTCCGGTGTGTTTCGTGTGAACACGGGAACGACGTCGTCAGTACTGCAGCGCAGGGTCATAGACGGTCGCCGTCACCGTGATGCCCCGCGCCTGCCAGTCCGCCATCCGGTCGATGCCCCGTTCCCGCCGTTCCTCGTAACCGGCGCGCAGGGCGTCGCGCCAGTCGTCCTCACGTTCCCATCGGGCCACGTTGACAAATCGGAAATGCGCGTCGGTCTGTGCGCTGCGGTACAGGGTGCCGTCGATGAATCCCGGCTGACGGATCATGAAATCCTTGTCCTCGTTCCATTCGGCGAGGAAACGGTCGACGACTTCCCAGGGCACCTCGAAAACCGCGATCAGCGTGACGGCCATGCGTGTCTCTCCGGTTGCGCGGGTTTGCATGCACGGGGGGCACAGATACGGCATGTCTTCGCTTCGCCCGTGCGTCGATGTGGCGTGGTACGGTAACGAACGTTCCGTAAACGGGACTAGACAGGAAAAACGGAAAACACTGTTCCATAAATGGAATGGACGAGGATGCCAGATCTCAACGACCTCTACTTCTTCGCCGCGGTCGCCGAGACCGGCAGTTTTACCGCTGCGGCGCGCGCCCTCGGCATGCCGAAGTCGACCCTCAGCCGTCGAATCGCGCGCCTGGAAGACACGCTTGGGATTCGACTCCTGCGCCGCTCGACCCGACAACTCACCCTGACTGACACGGGGCGCGCATACCACGAGCGTTGTCGCGACCTGGTAAGCGCAGCGGGGGCTGCGCAAGGGGTGGTCCGCGAAGTGCACGAGGAGCCCAGCGGGCGAGTCCGGGTGACCTGTCCGATCACCATTGCGCAGGTTCTCCTGGCGCCGGTGATCCCGGAATTTCTCGAACGCCATCCCCACGTTTCACTGCAGATCGACGCCACCGGGCGGCCCGTCGACGTCGTGGGTGAGGGCGTGGACGTGGCCCTGCGCGTGCGTCATCGACTCGAGGACTCCTCGCTGGTGATGCGCGAGTTCGCGCTGAGCGCGCCGGTGGTCGTCGCCAGCCCGTCGCTCCTTGATCGCGAAGGCGAGCCCTGCCGGCCGGACGACCTGTCGCAGATGCCGACCGTAGGCATGGAGCGCACGGATGGGCGCTGTTCCTTTCCGTTCGAGGATCGCGACGGGCGCATGTCGCCGGTGCATGTCACGCCCCGCGTGGTGACCGACGACCTGCGGATACTGCGGGAGCTCGCGGTGAAGGGGGTGGGTTTTGCCGCCCTGCCCCGCTACATCTGTTGGCCGGAGCTCATGGATGGCCGGCTAGTGCAGGTGCTCGCCGACCGCTCAATGCCGGCCGGGCGCATCCACGCCGTCTATCCGTATCGGCGCGGCCTGGACCCGGCCGTGCGTCATTTCATCGACTTCCTGGGCGAACGCTTGCCCGAGGTCGCCGACACCCTGGGCGTCCGGCCGGACTGATGTCCGCACGCCGTCAGGACCTCCGTGTCGCGGCGAGGCGCATGACTGCGATCAAGCATGCTCCCCGGGTGTTTCGGCGTGTGCCTCACGTGAGTCCGATGGGGCTTCGCGCCGGTCGTGCATGCCGTAGTCCCGGACCACCTCGGCGACCCGGAGGCGATAGTCGGCGAAGATCGTCTCCCGGCCCGCTTCCTGGATACCGCGATGCGCCTGCGTATTCCTCCACTCCGTCACCGCCGCCTCGTCGCGCCAGAACGACAGGGAGAGGACCCGGCCCGGCTGTGACAGACTCTCGAACCGCTCAATGGACAGGAAGCCATCAACGTCCTCGAGTTGCGGTCGCAGCAAGGCCGCCGCATCGAGATAATCCTGGTAACGTTCCGCGTGCGGTAGTGCCTCGAATATCACTGCTATCATCGAACTCTCCATGCTGGGGCGGGCGACGGCGGTTCACTCGCGCCCGGTAAAACACCCCGAACCCGTCCCGGGCGGCGCTCGCGAATGGGCCCGGGCGGGTTTCGGCAACAACGCGAGGAAACGGTAGCACGGGGCCATGCGGGGATTGTTTCGATCCGGATCGAACCATGAGTGAAGGGCCCAATATCGTCCGGGTGGCCGCGCTGATCGGGGATAACGCGCGCGCGGAGATCCTGACGGCGTTGATGTCCGATCGCGCGATGACGGCGACCGAGCTTGCGCATCTCTCCGGCGTGACCAGGCAGACCGCGAGCTTCCATCTCGGAAAGCTGCTCGAGGAAGGGCTCGTGGTGGTCGATCGCCAGGGGCGGCATCGCTATTTCCGTATAGCCGGGTCCGATGTCGCGGAGCTGATCGAGTCGATCATGGGTGTGGCCTTCCGTTCGGGCGGCAAGCGACCGGTGACCGGCCCGCGCGACCCGGGGCTTCGCCGGGCGCGCATCTGCTACGACCACCTTGCCGGTGAGGTGAGCGTCGAGCTGTATGAAGCAATGCTTCGGCACGACGTGCTGCGAAACGACAACGGCGGCATTTGGCTGACCGACCGTGGTCGGCGTTGGTTCGGTTGCCTGGGGGTCGATACCGATGCCCTGGATTCGCGTAAACGAATCTTCTGCCGTCCCTGCCTGGACTGGAGCGAGCGCCGGCACCACCTGGCCGGAGCGCTGGGCGCGGCGCTCCTCGGAAGACTGCAGGCCTTGGGCTGGGCGGCAAGGACGCCCGATTCCCGTACCGTCACATTGACTCAAGAGGACGAGGAATCGCTCTGGGCGATGTTCACCCGGGCCACCTGATCTTCCGGGGCAAATCGGGATCCCAGTCCCAAGCCGCGGTATGTGCCGTACGAGGCAGGCGTTCGCGGGCGGTAGCCTCGCGAACGGTTGAAGGCATCTGTCACGCGCCCTGCTGTTTGCCCGTCATCACCGCGATGCTGGCCCCGACGAGCTTAACCACCAGTTCCTTCGGGATGGCACGGTCCAGCGGGAAACTGATGATCGCCTTCGTCACGGAGAACCCCGCCACGTCCTGCTCGTGATCCGTCAGCACCGGGGGGCGGACATGCAGACGCACGCAACGCTTCCGGAAACTGAACCAGGCGAACATGCCGTTATAGTCGTACCCTTCATAGCAATAGCCCGGCATCCGGAAATAGCTGACGGTCTCGACAGCACCGGGGGCCGCGTCATGGATGGCATCCCGGATTTCCCGAAGCCGCGGGCGCGCCTCTTCCGGGCACTGTTCAATATAGTCCTCGACCCCGCCGGGAACGATGGGCTTCGACTTCGCGGATTTTCTGGCTGCCACGATGGACCTCGTGTTCCGTGATGTATCGTGTCACCGTGAGCGTCCCCGCCCGAACGACTCCACGCCCGGCGCGCCGGCGACGATGATGATCCGTGCGTGCGTTCGACTTATGTAATTAGCATTCTGCATTCACGGTGATCGCCACATCAGACGGTATGCTGAGCGAGATTCCATAGCATGAACGCTCCCTCTCCGTCGGGCAACAAGCCTCGGGGTCTGACAGCTCTACCACGACAGGAAGGGTCTGACCCCTTAAGGAAACGATATTCCTATTAGCCCCATCCAGTTCTCCCCAGAAGGCCACCATTCCCCCGGAATATGTTTCGCACTTCAACCAGCAAGTTTTTTTATCGACAGAGCAGCTATCATCCACGATTTCAGCCAGCACCAGTTCCATTTCGGTTCACCTATACATAAGGCCGCGCCCTTATACGTAACGCGGGGATTACCAGCGGCTATGGGCCGCCGGCGGAATGGCGGTCCGGTTCAGTGCCCTGTTGAGCGCGCACTCATGAAAACGAAAACATATTGATAAGCAGCCCGTTCGGATCCGCGACCATGAATCGCTTCATTCCGAATTCCTCAACGCATATATCTTGCGCCAGCTCGAAGCCACGAGCCTTCACCGCAGCGTATGTACTCTCAATATCTTCTACCTGCACGGATATGATCACGCCCTGTGCAGGGCGCTGGAAAGGCTGTGGCGTAAACTCATGGTCGAGCCGCATGATACCGATTTGCAGCTCCGGTTTTTCCGGCGATGCCATCTGGATATACCAGCCCTCGTGCTCAAAGCCAACGACAAAACCGAGTAGCTCTCTATAGAACTCCCGGGTCTCTTCCATCTTGTGAGTGCAGATATTAGGAAGCAGCCTTGTAACGGCGATATCCTTATTCATGGTTTACCTGCTTGGTTTAATGGGATCTGGGCGTCCAATGCCCGGGCTAAGCCGCCGGGGGAAGCGCAGCGGAGCACCGGTCGGCTTGAACCTCTGGTTATATGCCACTTCTTGTTTGCTCAAGCACGCGCGTGAGCCGATCAAGATTTTGCTCATTTGCTGGGCCTGCTCTTTCTTTGACGACCTGAGCAGTTTCAGCATCTTCAAACACCTGGTTCCAGGTTACGCGCGTTCCATGATCTTCAGCAGTGAGCTCAATTGTGAGCCGGAATCTTGGTGGGCAGTCATGGTGAATAACTATTTTCGAATTGGGTTCAAGTGCTTCGAACGTGCTCTCGTTCTGATAGTTAGTTCCGTCTGGGGCATGCATTACGAACTTCCAGCGCCCACCTTCTATGAAATCATGAATCTCGAAGGTATTCGAAAAGCCCTCAGGCCCCCACCACGCAGCCAGCAATTTCGGCGACGAAAATGCCCCATAAATTTCTTCTGCGGAAAAAAGCAGCGTTCTGGAGGTGCGTAGTGTTCTGTCGTCAGTCATGCATGGAACTCCAGGTTGAGCGGGATTCGTGACGTATAACGCCGAGGATTGAGGCGCGTGTGAAAGCGCACGGTGACCTGCCCGGGTGAATTGGACACGTTCATGCAGCTAGTCTCCGGAATACGGCCGGCGATTGAAACCCCAACGCCGAGTGTAGCCGACGCCTGCTGTAGAACCGAAGGTAGTCGTCGACGTGGCTGATCAGCGTGGACACGGATTGTTGCGGGCGGCGCTCGGTGACGTCGGACTCGGCCTTCAGCGTGCCGAAAAACGACTCGACATCGACGTTGTCGTAGCAGTACGCCCGGCGGCTCATGCTCTGTGTCAGGTGATGGCGGGCCAACAGCACCTTGAAGCTGTTGGCCGCGTATTCGATGCCCTGATCGGAGTAGAAAAGCGCCCCACGGCGCGGGCCGTGGCGCTGCAGGGCGTTGGAGAGTGCCGCACGGGTCAGCGCTGCGGTGCACCGCTGCGAGGTCGCCCAGCCAAGAACCTGCCGGGTGTATTGGTCCATCACGACCGCGAGAAACAACCAGCCGCGTTGGGCGGGGCCGCCCGGGGGTCAGGTCTGACAATCCAAGATCGACGCATACCGCCGCACGGCACGACTCACCCACTCGACTCTGTCCTCTACCATGGAGTTACGCCTCGGGGCCGTGACAGAGTGGCAACTCTCGGTCGCCGACGAATCGGGGCAGTGTATCAACGACATCAAACCACGGGATCCGTTCTTCGTAGAAATCGTGCTGTGTCGGGTTGAAGGCTTCGGGTCGGTCGAACGTGCTGATGTGCAGGTCGATGATATTCGTGTCCGGGAAGCGCTTCGAACGGGCCTCCCACGTTAGCGATGTGCCGCAGTCGGCACAAAAGGCACGTCGAACGCCGGGTGAGGATTCGTAAAACTTCCTTTCACCCTTCGTGAACTTGATCTGTTCCTCGACGAAGATCACCAATGTAACTACCGGTGCACCCGTGTGCCGTCGACAACTGGAGCAATGGCAATTTACGACGATCTTGGGTTCGCCCTTTGCTTCGTATCGGATCGCCCCGCACATGCATCCGCCCTTGTGTGGTGAGCTTATTTCCACGATCGGTACCTCTCATGCAGCGATTTTCTCGACGCGGTTCTTGTGTATTCGTCGCCTAACGCCAACCATCAATCGGAAAACCCGAGAAAACCCGAGAAAACCCGGACGAAAACCCGGGACAGACCACGATTTCCACGTAGAAACCCTGAGTAATCTTCGTCGCGCGCGCTCTCCTTGGCACTGTTCCCTCCCTGGCTTCCTTGCCTGACGACGTTTAGCCTACCACTTCCACGACCTCCCTCAACTGCGCAAAACCGTGGTCTGTCCCCGGTTTTCCCCCCTTGTCCCCGGTTTTCCCCCCGGTTTTCCCCTCTAGCTTCTACGCCCGACTTCTCGCCGATGTATCCCGAGATGACCACAACAAGAACGTGCGAACTTTTCTTTTCCAATTCCCCGATTCGCTCCCAAAGGAACTCATACTTCTCGCTCCGCTCGCAGAGGAACTCGAACATTTCGCGCTTAACCAGATCCCAGTATTTCTTTTCCGGTCGGTGATCTTCTTCGGACAGAAGAAAACGTCGTGGTCGGTTGGCTGATGCCTGTGGCGGTACTGGGCCGCCACGCCACATATACCGGGCAACATCATCAATATTGTCGACTGCCCCGACCTCCCACGCCATCAACGATGTGGCTTCGTACGTGAGGTCATCCGTATCGATAAAATTTAAAAGCTGTTGAGCGTTCATTTTCTATGCATAACGTTCAAGGTAAGCCGCGCCCGCACGGCGTCGGCTTGGGCCGCTGGTTAGGCGTGCTAGATTTCATTTATGCGGCCTTTGTACGTCGGATAGTCAGAAATAGCTCGATCCTTGTAGCCTTGCGCCACCACTAACCTTGATACCTGTGCTGGCTCAAACTTCATATTCCCATACTTACGCCACTCTTGTTCCATATAAAAATTATCAGGATGGTTGTGTGGTAGCTCTGAGTTAAAAGGCTTGATGAACGCCAGAAAGTCCTTGAGAAGCATGCTGTGGACCACAGATATTGCAGATTCAGGGGTCGTTGGGGCTTGACCTAAGCTCCGACTAACTGGTGACGGGCCTTGTTTGCCATAGACCTGGACATTGAACCCCTTAACGATAGCTTCGATATCGCGCAGAAGGGTCAATCCGTTGATCGACTGCCAATCATCAGACCGCATGGGTATGTACATGACTGGGCGCGCACCATACTTTATGAGGAGCCAACGAGGGAGAGCTAAACCGAACTTACCATATTTGCTGACATGCGTGGATAGGGCGTCGAACGGTATGTCCGCATAGCAAGTGACAGTGGGGACAATTAGTTCTTCGGTTTCTAATCGATTGTCCCAGGTTGCTGTATATCCGGTTTGGCCCCAACTGCCATCGTGTGGCGGGTGCGAGATGCAGCCACTCCGCAGGACTAGGCCAAGCCTCCTGTAATTCTCTTCGTCATCTTGGGGCGATGAGTGCCCTACGAAATGGAACAACTCGTCGGACGCATATTGGGTGGTCAATGCTCGATGTCCTTTTTTTGCGCCTAACGCCCGGCTCACGCGCCGGTTTGGAGCCGCAAAGCGGCGGAAAATCGGTCGCCTTGCAGCCTATTGTTAAAACTCTTGGCCTCCAGTGTCGATGACCATAATTCTTTTTGGATAGCCGCCAAACTCCGATTTATAAAGATCGTCTGGGAGGTTGGCAATATTTCCGGTCTCTTGAAAATACGCCAAATGATCGGGTAGTGATTCGAACTTTTTATAGCCTTTATCCTCAGGCAAAAAACCATTCGGGTATTTGGCCAATCGAGAGTCTAAAATGCCTGGGCATAAGAGGCATTGCCACGGTTTTGCGGACGAATCGTTATGCAGCGCCTCAAACGATTTATCTTGCCTCCGCTTGTGGGCCTCCTTCACTATCCGAAGAGGAACAATAGTACACCCCATCTGTTCTAGCTCTGGATTGTATGTACAATGCCAGCGGCCATTAAGCTGGTTCTGATCAATAGCGTTATAGAAACAATACAACGGGATTGCCCCAGTTGATTTTGAGAAGTCCTCTAAAATCTCAATCTGGAATTTAGTAGCACCCTTATGTTTATGTCTGAGGCGATCATACTTTCCGGAATTCAAGTACATTCTCTTTGCTTGAACTGCGTAGCGGTACCAGCCTTTTGCGTTGCAGCCAATCCAAAACTCCCAGTCGAAGCCTTTTTCTCTTTCCTCGTGCTTAGTAGGTTTGTCCACACGAAAGAAGTATAGGCTTTCCCTTTTTATTTCAAGCAAATTTATATCGGTTAGCGTCTCTTCAGACTGAACACAGTCTAGCTCGTGACCGTGCTGCATTCGGTAGAACGTATCCTTTGCGAGTCTTCGGAGAAGGTCGAAGCTTGTCTGATATTGGCTCATTACTTCCCTTAGAGGTTTTAACGCATGGGTTCAGCGGCGTTTGAGGCGACGCCCGTTTTTGCGGCAGCAAAAAATGGATGGCGGGTCAAACATCCGCCGCAACGATTTGTTATGTGCCTGTACGCCACACCCCGAACAATTAGGCCCTTCCTGAGTGAACAACATCGATAGCTCGCTCAACAAACTGTCGTAATTCACCATCTATGATCTGTACTTGATCGGCAGAAGGATTAGTGTCGTGATGAAACTGGCCGGCATAACTATTAATTTCAGTCAACTCATCAATGATGTTCTGAGCGTAAACAAGTGGACTGTCTTGCGGGGCGTCGTTAATTGCATCGATGACCTGCCCGAAAAGCAAGCCGCTATTTATCAACCCCGGAAATCTCCGATGCAGGTACCCTTCAAGCATGGGCCTGATTGATCTAGCCACCTCCATGCTGCTCTGTGCCGCCCCATTCAAATACTCACCTAATACCCTATGACATTTGAAGTACGCGCTTTCACACTCCTTATCAAGGTCTATCGCATCAAAATTGCTATAACGGTTTGCGACAGTTCTTAACTTCACACACGCGACGTCTTGCGGCGGGCTAGTTCGCAAAATTTCATCTCTCAGGCTCCGCATGAAATGAATATCGTGCATCAGCACGATTAGTTGCTTGCAGTTCTCGTGAACTCGCTTCAATATCAAACGCGTCTGCTGTTTGCGATTGAGGTCAAGGCTGCACATAGGATCGTCAATGACAATGACTTTATTCGCCAAATCAGTATCGGACTCGACAGACGCGATGAAAAACGCAAACGCCAACGTCCGTTTATCGCTTTCGCTTAATGACGTTTTGAAGTCTGGTATGCCTCCGGCCAATTCAATATTGGACCCTCGCATGTGGAGGTTGTAACTGCTCCTTAATCCACCCCTATAATTAAAATCTATGTTAGGAATTGAGAATTGCGCACCGAAAGCACTGAGCAGCTGATTTATCCTATCTTTGTAGCGCTCTAGCGTCGTCTGCATGATCGCATTCAACGCGTCCTTTTTATTCTGCTTCTCGGCCTTTGTGTCGGCTTCCCGCGCTATCGCTGCATCAAGTTGGGAGAACAGATCGAGGACATCCTGCCGATGTCGAGTCTTCGCCATTTCCAAATTGGCAATGGCCTGGCGCAGGCCATCCAGATTCACTGCGGCCAAGCTCGCCTTGTAGGCCGTGATCAGGTTAACCGCATTGTCTATACCGTCGTTACAATACCTTACTATTCCAACGAGTTCACCCCAGATACTAATCAGTTCATTCTTCGCGTCATCGGAACCTACGGATTCAAGCAGATTTTCCTCTTTAGTGAGCCTTAGAGCATCGAGACGCTCTCTTATTGCAGTCAGATTTTCCTTGGCGGCCTCGCGATCAAATTCCGGAGGGGGTATTTCAACATGCTCTTGCCAACCGTCGATAGTCGCACTAGCCGTAGAAAAACTTGCCTGCAATCTATCAACAATTGCTTCAGGTGCAGAACTAGATATAAGTCGTGGCAGATCAGCTACAGATGCCTTCAGTTCGTTATAGTCCTCATTGAAATAGCTGCGATAGGCTTGTATGAGCTCAACCCCTTGGAGCGGCTGATCGCAATATGGGCAACTTTCTGTCTCTCCATATGCATGGCCATCACTGATCCATCTTTCGAGATTCGGCTTCGCGTGAGCGTCTAAATGTTGTTTGACGCGCTGTTCAGCGGCCAGGTCAATATCGGACAGGGAGCTTCCAAAGATGCGAAAGATTTCAGTAACGTCAAAAGCAGGCTCGTCAAGTTTATTAGGCAATGCCTTCGCCTGAATTAAGCCTATGTTTTGTGCTTCGACAATCCGTTCGTTTAATTCTGCGATCTGGTTATCGGCATCCGGCACTTCCGCTAGTTCCCGAAACTGCTGAAGGGACAATCCTTGGTGAAAGCCGCTTAGCTGAGACGTGAGATCTCTTACCAACTGCGATGCTGCTAACGCATCATTGTCCGCCTGGTCATACTCACGTTGAGCGTTCACCGCACTAGTTCCTAGCGCAAATTGAAGAAGGTTTTTCCGCTGATCTGTACTTACCTGACCTCCGGCGTATACGTTCTTCTCCACAAAGTCTGCATCGAATACCAGAAGTTCTGGACGTGGGTTGTTCCAACTGGCGTTTGCGAACGAGGACTGCTGCCCATTCGAGAATTGAAGAAGAACATCGGGCTGGCAGTTGCCATCTATCGTTCTTCGGCGACGTATCAAATCTGGATCATTTGAAGCGCAAGATCGAAAGATGGATGCAAGAGTTGATTTGCCTACTCCGTTATCAGCGTAAAAAAGAGTTGCCTTCTTTAGGGAATGCTGTCGGCCATCCGCATCATGAAGTAGGCCAATTCCCTTAACCCGGTGGATTCTTTCAAGCATTACTTAGCCGCGCCTCCCCAATCACTAGTCATTCAGTTCGCACCATCACCCAACAGGCACATAACGGCCAGCTTGAGGCGCCGAGGGAAGCGCGCCAGTGACCTTGCCCGGCTGAATTGGACACCTCTTCGTTTCTGCAATTGATGAGGTGATCCATGAAATACCGCCGCTACGACGACATGTTCAAGGTTGAAGCCGTTGAGCTGGCGCTGCAACCGGACATCCAGATCCAGGATGT
>NZ_JBHFPQ010000023.1:0-6716 GCF_041949875.1 Arhodomonas sp. KWT2 | reverse complement strand
TGGTTCCGCTGGTTCAACGAGCTGCCGGTGATCGTACTCGTCGGCGTGGTGCTACTGGTGGAGCTCAAGCCCTTCTAGGGAGCCGGATCGGGGTGGGGGGCGGGGGGCGGCCCCCCCCGCCGCGCCCGCGGGGGGGGGGGGTTTCAAAACACCCACATGTTGTCTCTCCCCCGGGGTGGGGGGGGGGGGGGGCCCCCCCCCCCCCCCCCACCCCGATCCGGCTCCCTAGAAGGGCTTGAGCTCCACCAGTAGCACCACGCCGACGAGTACGATCACCGGCAGCTCGTTGAACCAGCGGAACCAGACATGGCCGCGCCGGTTGGTTCCCTCGGCGAATGCCTGCACCAGGCGGCCACACCATATGTGGTAGCCGATGAGTCCGGCCACGAGGGCGAGCTTCACGTGGAGCCAGCCCTGATCGAGCCAGGCCGGGGTGAGCCAGATCAGCCAGCCCCCGAAGAATACGGTGAGCACGGCGCTGGGGGTCATGATTCCGCGATAGAGCTTGCGTTCCATGACGCGGAAACGCTCGTCGCCCGGTGCGTCCTCGGTCTGGGCGTGGTAGACGAACAGCCGTGGCAGGTAGAACACCGCGGCGAACCAGGTCACCACGAAGATGATGTGGAATGCCTTGACCCAGAGGTAGAGCATGGCCGGCTCCTTGAATGTGGCTTGTTCCCGGGGTGGCGTGCCGCTGTTCGGCCGCGGGGCCGCGCCCGAGTATCGCAGAGTGGCCGCGGTGGGGCACGCCCGGTGCAGGTGACGCGGCGCGCAGGCGGGCGTTACGATACAGGACTGTCCATTCAGCAGGGAGATACGGATGCTCAAGGTCGGGATCGTGGGCGGCACTGGTTACACGGGTGTCGAGCTGTTGCGGTTGCTGGCGCATCACCCGCATGCGCGCGCGGAGGTGATCACCTCCCGAGGGGAGGCCGGCAGGGGCGTGGCGGAGCTGTTCCCGAACCTGCGCGGACACTGCGATCTCGCCTTCGAGGCCCCGGACGACGAACGCCTCGCCGCCTGTGACGTCGTCTTCTTCGCAACGCCCAACGGCACGGCGATGCAGTCCGTGCCCGCGCTGCTAGAGGCCGGTGTGCGCGTGATCGATCTCGGGGCGGACTTCCGTATCCGTGACCTGGACCTCTGGTCCGAGTGGTACGGGATGACCCACGCCTGCCCCGGGATTGCCGCCGAGGCGGTCTACGGGCTGCCGGAGCGCCACCGCGATGCCATCCGCGGGGCCCGCCTGGTCGCGAACCCGGGGTGCTACCCCACGGCGGTGCAGCTCGGCTTCCTGCCGCTGGTCGAGGCCGGTCTGGTGGATACCGACACCCTCGTCGCCGATGCCAAGTCCGGGGCGACCGGGGCGGGACGCCAGCCCAGGCAGCACACGCTCCTCGGCGAGGCCTCGGAGAACTTCCGTGCCTACGGGGCCTCCGGTCACCGGCACCTCCCGGAGATCCGCCAGGGCCTGATGGAGGCCGCCGGCGGCGAGGTCGGGCTGGTGTTCATGCCGCATCTTGCACCGATGGTGCGGGGGATCCACGCGAGCCTCTACGCCCGGCTGCGGGACCCGGCCACGGACCTGCAGGCGCTGTTCGAGGCGCGTTACGCCGACGAGCCCTTCGTCGATGTGCTGCCCGCCGGTAGCCATCCGGAGACGCGTAGCGTGCGCGGCGTCAACACCTGCCGCATTGCGGTCCACCGCCAGCCCTACAGCGACATGGCACTGGTGCTCGCGGTGGAGGACAATCTGGTCAAAGGGGCGGCAGGGCAGGCGGTGCAGAACATGAACCTGATGTTCGATCTGCCGGAGACGGCGGGACTCGGGGACGTGGCGCTGCTGCCCTGAGCGCCGGCAATTGACTCCGAACGGGGCCGTCCCCACCATTTAGGGGAAGTGCCCACCTCCAGGAGGCGAAAGGATCATGAGCGAAGTGGTCGAAGAGCAGGACGAGCTGCTGAACTTCACGGACAACGCCGCACTCAAGGTGCGTCAGCTCCTCGATGAGGAGGACAACGGTGACCTGAAGCTGCGGGTCTATATCACCGGTGGTGGCTGTTCCGGCTTCCAGTACGGATTCATGTTCGACGAGAATCAGGAAGACGGTGACGCGGTTATCGAGAAGAACGGCGTGACGCTGCTGATCGACCCGATGAGCGGTGCCTACCTCGAGGGGGCCGAGATCGATTACGTCGAGGGTATCGAGGGCGCGCAGTTCATCATCCGCAACCCCAACGCCGCCACCACCTGCGGCTGCGGCTCCTCATTCGGCGTCTAGGCCCTCAGGCCGGATAGATCCCGCCCAGCACCACCGGCCGGCGCGCTCCCGTCACACCCGGGAGGTTGCCCGGCCGGCCGGCGAGCGTCTCACGTGCCAGCCAGGCGAACGCCGCCGCCTCGACGAAATCCGGATCGATGCCGATCTCTTCCGTGGAGCCCACCTGCCAGCCGGGCAGGTGTCGTCGCAGCGTGCCCATGAGATGGGTGTTGTGCACCCCGCCGCCGCAGACCAGCAGCCGGCCCGGGGCCGCGGCACTGCCCCCGGTGCTTGCGCTGAGGGCGTCCGCGACCGTGCGCGCGGTGAGATCGGCCAGCGTCGCCTGCACATCCACCGGTGCCGGTGGGTGCGGCAGGGCGGCGAGGTGGTCGTCCAGCCAGTCCGGCCCGAAGCGCTCCGGGCCCGTGCTCTTGGGCGGCGGCTGTCGGAAGAACGGGTCGGCGAGCAGGCGTTCCAGCAGCTCCGGAATGACTGCGCCGCCGGCGCCCCAGGCGCCGTCGGCGTCGTAGCGCTCGCCGAGGTGGCGCTCCGTCCAGCGGTCCATGAGGGTGTTCGCCGGGCCGCAGTCGAAGCCGATGGGGCCGCCGGGGGCGTCGCCCACGGTCAGGTTCGCGATGCCGCCCAGGTTGAGCACGGCGGTGCCGCTGCCTTGCCCCTGGAGGATGGCGAGGTGGAAGGCGGGGGCGAGCGGTGCGCCCTCACCGCCCGCGGCGATGTCCCGGCGGCGGAAATCGGCGACGGTGGTGATGCCGGTAGCCTCGGCGATGCGGCTGGGGTCGCCGATCTGCACGGAAGCGGCTTTCGGGGCGCCGGGGCGGTGCCATACCGTCTGACCGTGACTGCCGATGGCGGTAACGGCCTCGGCGGTCTGGCGGGCCTCGGCGAGCAGCGCCCGAACCGCCTCGCCGAAGGCGTCGGCAACGGCCTGGTCGGCGGCGACCACGTCGGCGAGCGGCGATCCGGCGCCAATGGCCCGCAGCGTATGCCGGATCCGGTCCGGGTACGGGCGGGACACGGCTGCCTCGATGACTGGGGAGGCGTTGCCGAACCGCACGAGGACAGCGTCGACACCGTCCAGGCTCGTGCCGGCCATGAGACCGATGAAGCGCTTGGTCACGCCTGTCCCGGGAGCCTTAGCGGCTCTCGCCGCTGTCCGCGTTGCCTTCGGTCTGCCCGTTGCTCGCGACCTGCGTGGGCGCGGCGGCCTCGAGGCGGGCCACCAGCGGTGCGGTCTGCGTCTCGAAGTCCTCGCGGTACTTGGCCTGGATCGGCTCGGCCTCGGGCAGTTTGACGGTCCGCGGGTTGCGGTGCTTGCCGTTCACCCGGAACTCATAGTGCAGGTGGGGGCCGGTGGCGAGGCCGCTGCTGCCCACATAGCCGATGACCTCGCCCTGTTTGACGTGGTCGCCGTGGGAGAGCCCCCGGCGGAAGCCCCGCATGTGGCCGTACAGGGTGGAATAGCGGGAGCCGTGCTTGATGACGATGGCGTTGCCGTAGCCGCCCTTGCGGCCGATGTGCACGATGCGCCCGTCGCCGGCCGCCTTGATCGGCGTCCCCGGCGGGGCGGCGTAGTCCGTGCCCATGTGGGGGCGCTTGGTGCCGAGGATGGGGTGGAGGCGCTGCGGGTTGAACTCCGAGCTCACGCGGGTGAAATTCACCGGCGTGCGCAGGAAGGCCTTGCGCATGCTCTTGCCGTCCGGGGTGAAGTACTGCGCGTCCCCGTCGGGGAAGGTGAATCGCACCGCGCGGAAGCGCTCGCCATGGTTCACGAAGTCCGCCGCGACGATGTCGCCATTGCGCAGCTTCTCGCCGTCGCGGTAGATCTCGTTGTAGATCACGCGGAACCGGTCGCCCCTGCGCAGGTCCAGGGCGAAATCGATGTCCCAGCCGAAGATGCTGGCGAGCTGCATGACCTGACGATCGGAGAGGCCGGCCTCGAGTGCCGAGGCGTACAGCGAACTCTTGATCTCGCCACTGGCGACCCGCCGGCGGCGCTCCAGCGGGGTGGTGGTGACCTTCGTGGTGTAACCGTCCGCGCCACGGCGTACCGTGAGCGTGTCCGTCTCGTTGAGCTCGTAGCGAACCGCGTCCAGGTTGCCGCGGCCGTCAAGGGCGATACGGATCTCGTCGCCGGGATAGAGGCTGGTCAGGGCCTCGGCACGCTCGCCGGCGTTGACGACGTCGTAGACGTCCCGGGCGGACAGCCCGGCGCGGCTGAACAGCGCAGCCAGCGAGTCGCCCGACTGGACCGTATAGGCCTCCCAGGCCGGTGACGCCACTGCGGTGGACTGTGAGGCCTCGGAGGCGAGTAGCGAATCTGCCGGTGCCGGTACGTCGGTCAGGGTCTGTTCCGGCGTGGTCGTGAGCGACGCCGTCTGAAGCTTCGGGGCTTGTGTACGCCCGTTGCTGCCGGCCGTGCTGCCGGTGGCCGGGCCGACACGTTCCGGTGCATGCTCGGTCAGGATCTTCAGGGGCGTCAGCCCTTCCGGGCGAGTGGCGTTGTCGTCGGCGGAGGGCAGTTCCAGGGTGCGCACGAGCCCATCGCCGCCGACATTCGCGTCACCTTTGTTAGTGGACATCGCGAATGCGCCGATGCCGGTGACGACCGCGACGGACAGGGCGAGTGCGTGATGGATGCGGCGGGGACGCTTCCGACGGTTGGACAGGCTGGCCAGACTGTCCTTGTTGCGGCGGCGTGTCTTCATGGAACGATCCTCAGCCTATAAGCTCCGAACGTTAGCCCGAAGCCACAATTCAGTCAACGCGCGGGCGTGGGAGTAACGCCCGGCCAGTGCGATTGAGTAACATGTCGCGCGGGTCGGCGGGCGTGACGTCCGCCTCAGTTACCAGAGACAACGCGGAGTCGAGCATGAGCACGATTGAGGAATCGCTCGCGATACTGCGGCGCGGTGCCGAGGAAATACTGCCGGAGAATGACCTCCGGGCACGCCTGGAGGAGGGGCGTCCGCTGCGCATCAAGGCGGGGTTCGACCCCACCGCGCCGGACCTTCATCTCGGGCACACGGTGCTCATCAACAAGCTCCGCCAGTTCCAGGACCTCGGCCACGAGGTCATCTTCCTGATCGGCGACTTCACCGGCATGATCGGCGACCCTTCCGGCAAGACGGCCACCCGCCCGGCCCTCACCCCGGAGCAGATCAGCGAGAACGCACGTACCTACGAGGAGCAGATCTTCCGCATCCTTGATCCCGAACGCACGCGCGTGGAGTTCAATTCCCGCTGGATGGGGCCGATGAAGGCGGAGGGCATGATCCGGCTGGCGGCCAAGTATACCGTGGCGCGGATGCTCGAGCGCGACGACTTCCACAAGCGCTACGAGGACAATCGCTCGATCGCGGTTCACGAGTTCCTCTATCCGCTGGTCCAGGCCTACGACTCGGTGGCGCTGGAGGCGGATGTCGAACTCGGCGGTACGGACCAGAAGTTCAATCTCCTCGTCGGCCGCGAGATCCAGCGCGAGTACGGACAGCGCCCGCAGGTCATCCTGACCATGCCCATCCTCGAGGGGCTCGACGGCGTGCAGAAGATGTCCAAGTCGTTGGGCAATTACGTCGGCATCCGCGAGGGCGCCGATGATATGTTCGGCAAGCTCATGTCCGTCTCCGACGATCTCATGTGGCGCTACTTCGAGCTGCTTACCTTCCGCCCACTCGCCGAGATCGAGCGGCTGCGCCAGTCCGTTGCCGAGGGGCGTAACCCCCGGGATGTGAAGTTCGAGCTGGCCGAGGAGCTGGTGGGGCGGTTCCACGATACGGCGGCCGCCTCGCGCGCGCGGGAATCCTTCATAGCGCGTTTCCAGAAGGGGGCGATGCCGGAGGAGATGCCGGAGGTCGATCTGGACGTCTCCGGTGATGGTCTCGGTATCGCCAGCGTCCTCAAGGAGGCGGGGCTGACACCCAGTACCTCCGAGGCCCTGCGCATGATCAAGCAGGGTGCGGTGCGTATCGATGGCGAGCGCGTGGAGGACCGCGGGCTCACCCTGGGTGCCGGAGGCCCGATGGTGATCCAGGTCGGCAAGCGCCGGTTCGCGCGGGTGCGTCTGAACGAGGCGGCCGGGGGCTGAGCCGGTGGCGATCCCACGAGTCCGTGTAACACGCTTGACGCATTCACTGAGGCGCCTATAATGCGCGCTCTCTTGTCGGGCGAAGGGCTCGGTGAGGGGTGCCCCGGAGGCGGTTTTCGGACTGGAAGTTACGGGGCGTTGACAGGTATTCAGGATGCACTAGAATGCCTGTTCCCGGTTGGGGCGAAGGCGATGAGCCGGGGCCCTGGCGGGGCGGAACAAAGGGGTTGACGCGGCATTCAGGCGCTGTAGAATACGCGCTCTTCGCCGCTTCAAGGCGGCCCTGAAGCTCTTTAACAATACGGATCAGATGGCTTGTGTGGGTGCTTGCGTCGCTGGTGTTGACCGGC
>NZ_JBHFPQ010000020.1:0-66255 GCF_041949875.1 Arhodomonas sp. KWT2 | reverse complement strand
CGCTACCGCCTCGACTGCCTCTGCCAGCGCGGCGATCTCGAGCTCAAGCACCTCATCGGCGCCCCCGCCCGGCTCGCCATCCGCCAGGCCGACGCCAGCGAGCGCCCCCTCCACGCCCTCGTCGCCGAGGCCGCCCGCCGGCCGCGGTGGCCACGCTCATGGATCACTACGTCCACGACGCCATCGCCGGCTTTCTCGCCGACGATCGCACAGAGGTGATCGGCCACATCAAGGACCTGGTGCGGTACAAGCAGCTGCTCGACGGCGACGAGCGCTTTGCCCTCAATGCCCGGCGCCTCGGCATCTCGCTCAGCGACGAGGAGCAGGGCTACGCCGCCTACTACGAGCGCACCGGGCGGATACCCCCCGGCATGCCCGTCGACGCCCGCGAGCCGTCCTGGCTCGGCGCCGGCTACCTGCGCTCGCGCCGCATCTACGCCGGCGCCGATGATGTGCTGCTGACGCAGGCCTCTCCCAGCACAGCGCCCGGCCTGGCCCAAGGCGGGGCGGCTACGCGTTCGCAAAGCACCGCATAGGGCAGCCCCCGGGACACACCCGTGGCGTCCCGGGCCCATGGTCCCGCACCGCCCCCCGCGACGGTCGCGGCGACCCGTGCTAACCGGTGCCGCTTGCCTCCCGCCTGCGGCGCTCCGCCCACACCACCAGGGCCAGGGTGGCCGCTCCCATCACGAAGCCGGTGAATACCGGGCCCAGGGCATGCCCGAAAAACCGGAAGAACTGGGTGTAGCCCTGGATGACGAGGAATGTCCAGGCATAGCCACGCAGCATCCGCAGCCGGTAACGGATTCCAAGCGACATGAGCGCGGCATTGAGACCGAGCCAGGCGAGGTTGAACAGCCACAGTTCCCCGGCACCGGCCCGGTGAAAGCCATCCGACAGCTCGAAGCTGCCGAACAGGGACAGCAGCCACAGCGCCATCTCCGCAAAGAACACCCCGGCGGACAGCCACACCAGGAAAAAGCCGCGATAGCGGGCCAAAGGCCCCGCCTCCGCCAGTCGGTGGAGCCCGCCGGCGAGAGCGACGGCGAGACCGGCCAGAAGGAAACGCAGCGGATAACTCATCCCGAACCAGTACACGCCCCAGCCCGAGGCATAACCGGTGGCCCCGCCGAACCAGGCGAAGAACACCACCGCCGCCGCGATCAGGAGCAGCAGGTTGTCCAGCACGTACGCCAGGACCAGGAGCACCCCCAGGTCGATAAGCAGCAGCGCCGGCCAGTTGCCGGAGCCGGCCGAGATGATCGCCCCCACGGTAAAGGTCAGGGCGATCACCAGCAGGCCGCCCAGAAGCTCCAGGCCCCGGGGTGTCCAGTGGTAACCGCCGCGCCGCCTGAGCCGGAGGCCGCCCGCGAAAGCGGCGACGACGCAGACACCGAGCACCGCGGCGAGCCTTGCCAGCGAGAAACCGAGCAGCTCACGGCCCAGCAGGACCACGCCGGCCGCGGCACTGATACCGCCGAATATCGCGAACCACCGCCCCAGCGAACGCCAGTCCCAGCCGGCATCGGGATAACGGGCCGCAAGGGCGGAGAACCCGGCGTCGTCGAGCACACCTTCGCGTCGCAGCGCCGCAAGCTCACGGCGCACCCGCCGTCTGAAGCGCGCGGGACTCATGACGCCCGCCCCGCGCCGAAGCGCTCACACATGCCCCCGATGCCGACACCGAGCAGTCCGCAGACCAGCAGGAACCCCCCGATGGAGACCTCGTCCCAGAACCGTTCGAACAGCCGCGTATACACATCGATAGCCAGGAAAACGACGCCGAACCCGGTGAAGCGTCCGTCCCGGAGCACCGCCCCGGCCACGATCTGGGCGACGCCGGCGGCGCTGAACGCCAGCACCCAGCCGGTGCCTCCGGGCCGTATGGAGAGTATCCAGAGGCAGAGATTGAAATAGACCAGCCCCCAGACCAGCCAGAGATGTCCGAAACCGACCTGGCGTCGCAGCCAGCGCCTTTCGCCCACCGACTCGTGCAGGACACCGAACACGACCGCCGTGAGACCGGCGACCGCCATGTCCCGTTCATTCTGGATGTCCAGGAAATAGCCACCATGACCGATATAGCCATGACGGGTGCCCGCCCAGTGGAAGAGCAGAAGCAGCCCCAGGAACAAGGGCCACCGCAGGGCGTTCGAATAGGCCACCGCCAGGGCGGCAATCGCCGTGAGCAGCATCGCCAGCAGCGGGATGTCCGCCCCGCCCCCGCCGCCAAGACCGAAGTACAACAGCAACGCCCCGGCGTAACCAGCCGCGAGCGCAAAGGTGATGAGCACCCCGCCGGTGACGGTCAGCCCCCGGCGTCGATCCCGCGCCAGGCCGATCCCCGCCCAGCCGGCAGCGAAAGCGGCGGCCAGTACCAGCACGGCCAGGGCAACGGGGGAGGCGCTCTGCAGCAGGATCCCCACCCCGGCGAGGGAAGAAGCGGCAAGCAGGACTACCGCGATCCCCCCCAGCAACCGGACCGCCATTGCCCCGGCGCCCTCCGCGTCAGCGTATCGCGCAGCGAGACGTGCGGCCAGATCGTCGTCGACCACGCCCTGGTGCCGCCACGCCGCGACCTCCGCGGCCATGCGTTCACGGAATCCCTGCGCCATGCCTCCGCCCTGTTCCATCGGTCCGTCGCGTCGGTGAGGCGCCCGCCGACCCGTGACCGGACCGCTGCATCGAACGCCTGTTGCTCGCCAGCGCATCGCCGTCCAGGCCCCTGCGAATACCGCCCATCGGCCACTGCCACGACGTTCGCCGCCAGGCCTTAAGGCACCGCCCCGCCGTGCCGATACACCGTCGACACCACGAACCATAAAGCTTAACCACCATTACTCGTTCGCGGTAGGAACTGCTCACGTTGACTGCCCGGGGAACTACATCGATGATGACTTGGCTCAAATCCAGCCTGCGTAACTGGCTGCTGGCATCCGTCGGCCTGGCGATGGCCGTGGTCTGCATTACGGCGGTGATCGCCGTGGTGCGGCTCAACACGAGCATCGGCGACTACGAACGCCTGCTCACACGCTACGTCCACGCCGAGACCGAGATCCTCGCGACCAACCGGCTGTTCAAGCAGCAGGTCCAGGAGTGGAAGAACGTACTGCTGCGCGGCAGTGACGACGCTCAGCGCGAGAAGTACTGGCGCCAGTTCCGCGAGACCGAAGGCGAGGTGCAGTCCCGCATCGAGGACCTGATTGCTGCGGCCCCGACGCCGGCGATCCGCTCGACACTGCAGAAATTCCTCACCGCCCACGAGAACATGGCCGAACAGTACCGGCAGGGCTACAAGGCGTTCGTCGATAGCGGCTTCGACCACCGTGCCGGCGACACCGCGGTCCGTGGCATCGATCGCGGACCGACCGAGCTGCTGAGCAAGGCAGCTGACCAGATCGGCACGCTCACCCGCCAGCAGCGCGAAGCCGCGTCCCGGACGGCCGGTATCGCCACCGACTGGAGCCTGCCCGTCATCGTCGGCGTCTCCATCGTGGCCCTGGCTCTGCTGTTCTGGATGCTCAACCGCAGCGTGGTACACCCCACCCGCCGGCTCGCCGACGCCATCGACGCGTACTCCCACGGCGACTTCCGGAACGACACCGGCGTCGACCGCGCAGATGAACTCGGCCGCCTCTCCGAGGGTTTGAAGGGCATGCGCAGCAACATCACCGACATGCTCGCACGGATGCAGGAAGCGGCCCGGTCGCTCGCCGAGACGGCGCAGGAGCTGACCCGGACGGCGTCCGGTCTCGCGGACGACAGCTCCGAGGTACGCTCGCGCACCGAAGGCAGCGCCAGCTCCATCTCGGAGATGTCCGCCACGATCCAGGAAGTCGCCCGCAATGCCTCTGATGCCGCCTCCGCCGCGGACCAGGCGGGCGACAACACCCAGAGTAGCCTCCGGGCGATGGACGAGAACGTCACGGCCGTCAAGCACATGGACGATCTCGTGAGCGAGCTCGGTAACGCCATGGAGCAGCTGCAGCAGGACACCACCGAGATCGGCACCGTACTCGAGGTCATCCGCGGCATTGCCGAGCAGACTAACCTCCTCGCCCTCAACGCCGCCATCGAGTCCGCGCGGGCCGGCGAGCACGGCCGCGGCTTCGCGGTGGTGGCCGAGGAGGTACGCACCCTCGCCCAGCGTACCCAGGAATCCACCGAGGAGATCCGCCAGACCATCGAGAAGCTCCAGTCCGCGGCGACCACCGCGGGCGACCTCACCCGGAAGGGACGCGAGCGCGCCGGATCGACGCTGGAGCAGGCCGAGTCCACCGCGACGGCCATCCGCGACGTCGAGACGGCCGTTTCGACCATGCGGGATCTCAACCTGCAGATCGCCACCGCCACGGAAGAGCAGAGCACCGTCTCCGAGGACATCAACCGGACCATTACCGAGGTCGCCGAGCTGACCTCGCGCTCCGACGAAGGGGCGCAGGGCATCAGCCACGCGGCCGGGGAGCTCGACAGTCTTTCCCGCCGACTCGACGAGATGTTCCGCCGCTTCCGCATCGCCTGATGCCGGGGGGGGGCGCTTCCGCCGCCCGTCAGACCGCCGTTGCAGCGACGGCGGTCGCTTCCTATACGTGAAGCAGGCTTGCCTCAGGGCATCCGGAACAGGTGGAGGAGGTCCCGCGATGGCTGTCGGTCACGACCCCGTGGTCGGGGACTGGTACATGACCCCGTCAGGGGACAGCTTCGAGGTCGTCGCCTTCGAGAGCGATGACGATAGCATCGAGATCCAGTACTTCGACGGTGCCGTGGAGGCACTGGACATGGAGACCTGGCTCGATATCAGCGCCCGTCCCATCGAGCCCCCGGAGGACTGGTCCGGCTCCATGGACGTCAGCCGCGAAGACGTCGGCACCGAGGACGTCCCCCAGCCCCACTCCGCATCCAGCCCGCTGGACGACCCGGACCTTTAACCCCGCTGCACCGCCGCGGTGTCGCCATACGCGGACACACCGCCACCGGCCAGCACGGCTATCCGGCGGTCGTTGACGGCGTACGCCCCCGATCCCATCGTCGCAGGCAGAGGGCCCCGCCGGAGAGGCCTGGTGCATCGACGGCGGGTCAATGCGGGTGACGGGGCCATAGAGCGGCCGTGGGTACGGCGCATCGCCGATGGCACCCCGGCCGGTACCGAACTCACCCCCGGACAATGGAGAACCGGAATGCGACGCACCCTTTTTCTCGCCCTTGCCCTTATGCTCGGATTCGGTCTGGTCGCCTGTGACGACGAAGGCCCCGCGGAGAAGGCGGGCGAGCAGGTGGACGAGGCCGTCGAAGATACCGGCCAGGCGATCGAGGAGGCCGGCGACGAGATGGAGGAAACCACGGACAACATGAGCGACGGCAACTGACACCCCTTCCCTTATCGGGTACGGGTGCGGCATCGACCGCCCCGTGCCCATCACACAGCGACCGGGACAAAAGACAATGAAAACCCTTGGACGCATATTCCTGTCCGGACTCGCCGCGGTCGTGCCGATCGCCCTGACCTTCGCGCTACTGGCATGGCTGGGTCTGTATGCCGAGCGCGTACTCGGCGCGATCAGCGAGTGGCTGCTGCCGGACACCCTGGCCTTCCCGGGTCTGGGACTGCTGCTGGGTGTCGCGCTGGTCTTCGGCGTGGGCGTGCTGATGCAGGTCTGGATCGTGCGCCGGCTGTTCGATCTGAGCGAGCGCCTGCTGGAACACATCCCGCTGATCAAGACCATTTACGGCTCGATCCGCGACGTCATGCAGATGTTCTCCCCCCACGACGGCCAGGACACCGGCCGCCCCGTGCTCGTGCGCGTGCCGGGCCGCTCCGAGGCGGTGCTCGGCTTCCTGACCCGGGACGGGCTCGGCGATGCCCTGGGCGGCGAGGACATGGTGGCGGTGTATCTGCCCATGAGCTACCAGATCGGCGGCTTCACCCTGGTGATGCCCCGGGGACAGGTCGAGCCCGTGGACATGGGCGCACAGGACGCCATGCGCTTCGTGCTGACCGCCGGCATGGGCGTGTCCGAGCGGGGCTCCAATGGTGCTAACCAGGGGGAACATTATGAGCGGTGAGCTCCCGCTGCTGGAGATGCTTGCCCGCCTGTCGGCAGCGACGGGGCTGGCGATGCTGCTGGGCCTGGAGCGCGAGCTCCGCGGCAAACCAGCCGGGCTTCGCTCGCACATGCTGGTGGCGCTCGGCGCGGCATCGTTCATGCTCATCGGCATGGACATCCTGCTCTCCGCCGCGGAGGGCAAACCGGGGGCCGCCAGCATCGACCCCACCCGCATCATCGAGGGCGTGATCGGCGGCATCGGCTTCCTTGGGGCCGGCAGCATCATTCGTAGCAACACCGGTATTCAGGGCATCACCACCGGTGCCGCCATCTGGACCGTCGGCGCCATCGGGGTCGCCTGTGGCGCCGGCGAGCTGGCGCTGGCGGCCGTCGTCACGGCGCTGGCGCTCGTCATCGTCGTGGTGCTGGGCCTGTTCGAACGCGGCGTGATCGAGGAGGGCCAGGACCCGTGAGCCGGCGGGTTACGGCACCGCGGCAGGCCGGCGATGGCGGCTGCCGCGGTGCCAGTAGCGGCTCAGCATGGGCTTGACGCTGATCCCGTGGACCAGGATCGAGAGCGTCACCACGATAAGCGTGATGTGGATCAGCTCCAGCGCCACGGACTCGCTCAGGCCCTGGTCGATGGCATACATCAGGTAGTAGAGCGAGCCGATCCCGCGCACGCCGAACCAGGCCGTCATCATCCGCATGCGCCGCGGCGCGCGGCTGCCGAGCAGCCCAAGCCAGACCCCGAGCGGCCGCGCGACCAGGAACAGGAACAGCGCCGTGGCCACCGCACGCCAGCTCCAGGAGTTGAGGAACAGCGTGCCGCCGACGAGCAGGATCACCACCACCTCGCTGAAACGTTCGAGCTGCTCCTTGAACAGCAGCGACGCGTCGGTAATGCGGTTTCGCGCCAGCGGCTCGGCACGGACCTCCGTCTGGCGCAGGGCGACAGCGGCGGCAAACACGGCCAGGAACCCGTAGGCATGGATGCTCACGGTGAGGCCGTAGACCGTCGCGATGAGCCCCAGGCCCACGAAATCGTCCATGAGCACCGCGTCGGGCCAGCGCCGGCGCACCTCGACCGCAGCATGCCCGACGAGCACACCCGCCGCCAGGCCGATGCCCACGCCGGCGGCACTCGCCCACAGCACGTCCCGCAACACCCAGGCCGTACCGGCCTCTCCCAGCGGATGGATACCCAGCAGCCCGAGCCCCAGCAGCACGAACGGGAAGGCGGTGCCATCATTGAGCCCCGCCTCCGAGGTCAGCGCCAGACGCAGGCGGTCCCGGTCCCCCGGATGGCGCACCTGCACGTCGGTGGCGAGCACCGGGTCCGTGGGCGCGAGGATCCCCGCCAGCAGGATCGCCGCCCCGGCGGAGAGCCCGAGGACGACGTAACCAAAAACGGCCATCACGGCGATGGTCACGGTCAGCGCCACCGTGGCCAGCAACGCCGTGGTGCGCCAGCGGCGCAGGCTGAACGGTCCCGGCATCTTCACGCCCGCCGTGTACAGGGAGAGCAGCACCGCGAGTTCGGTGATCAGCTCCAGGGTCTGCGACTGCTTGAGCGGGTTGAAGTGATAGGCCTGGAGCAGCGTGGGCCCGGCCACCAGACCCACACCCAGGTAGAGCATGGCGGTAGTCACGGGCAGCCGGTCGACGGCCGACCGGGTGAACCCCATGGCCACGAGCAGCAGTCCGATCAGCAGGAATGCCATCGCGCTGGTCATCGTCTCGTGTCACCTCGTCGGAATGATGGCAGGGCGGCCCGCGCCAAACCGCGACGGACCGGGGGAGGATCATAGGCTGCCACGAACCGCATGGCGATGCCGTCGCCGCCGGACGGCGCGGTACCGGCGGCCGTCGCCGGGCGGTGACGCCACGGCTCTCCCGCCGTCCCGGGACGGGGTGCCGCATCGGACCGGTCGCGTCTCACCGCGAAGGCCGGGGCAGCAGGACGACGCCCGTTCGGGCTGTGACGGTGCGCGGTACGGCGACCGTCCCGCGGCCTGTTGTGTTGTTGCCGGCGACCCATCGCACCTGACCCGGGGATCCCTCGTTACGCCGGGGCGTCAGGCCCACACGAGAACGCCCGCCGGCACGGGGGCACCGGCGGGCGTGTGGGACCGGCAGACGTGGCAGGTGCACGTGCCGGCGAGCGACTACTGGCGCAGTGCTTCGACGGAGATGTTGATCTCCGCGGTCTTGGGCTCCGGAATGTTGTTGTCGGCGAAATAGGTCAGCCCGAAATCCGCCAGATTGATCGTGGCGCTGGCGGAGAAGGCACGCCGGAAGTTCCCCCAGGGATCCTTGCGCGCGGCGAGCTCCTGGACCTTGAACTCCACCGTGTGGGTGTTGCCCTTGATGGTCAGCTCACCGGTGAGCTTCGCGGAGTCCGGACCGGTGGGCTCGTAGGAAGTGCTCACGAACTTCGCCGTCGGGAACTCCCCGGTCTCGAACAGGCCGTCGCGTTCACGCAGGTGCTTGTTGCGCTCGGCGTGAAAGGTGTCGACGGACTCGGTCTGCACCGTGAACTCCGTCGAGCTCGCGGCACGGTCCTCCGGATCGTAGGTGATGGTGCCGGAGAAGTCGTGGAACACCCCGGGCATCCACGAGAACCCGATATGGCTGGTCTTGAAGGTAATGAACGTATGTGCCGTATCGAGCTTGTACTGCTCGGGAGCGGCCTGGGCGGCGGTGACGCCGAACGCCAGCAACGTGGCGGCTATTGTCGTCAGGATGCGCTTCATCGGTCCCTCCTGGTGATTGTGACTCTCGATGGATTGCTCGGAACTCACCGGCCGGGACGGAGCATGCGTACCAGCGTGCGGTCCCGGTCGACGAAATGATGCTTGAGGGCGGCGAGGGCGTGGACCGTGGCGATCAGCACCAGTGCCCAGGCGCCATAATAATGGATCGCACCGGCCAGCTCCTCCTGCTGCTCCACGCCGGAGACGAGGGCCGGCACCTCGAACCAGCCGAACACACTGACCGCATCGCCCTGCGCCGTGGTGATCAGATAGCCGGCGGCGACGACACCGAGCATCAGCGCGTACATGACCCAGTGGGCCGCCAGCGCACCGGCGCGCTCCCAGCGTGCCATGCCGGTCTCGAAGGCCGGCCGCGGGTTGAGCCCGCGCCAGATCAGGCGCGCGAGCACGGCCGCACCCACGAGCACGCCGATGGAGCGGTGGATGTCAGGGGCGGTGGTGTACCAGGGGTGGTAATAGGAGAGGTCCACCATCCACAGCCCCAGGCCGAACAGGCCGAGAATGGCCGCGGCGATGAGCCAGTGAAGCACGATGCTGACCAGTCCGTACGCCGATGTCGTATTGCGCCACACTGTCGCGTCCCTCGATCACGGTTGCGCAGGCCAGACCGCCTTGGCGACCCCGCCTGCCTGACGCCGTCAGTCTCCGCACCGTGCCGGCGCCCGGCAAGCGGGCACACATCAACATATTGTTAACCATATGGAAACCATTGCCGGCCACAGCCCGTTCGGCCGGAAAAGTGCGGAAACGATAAGCCGGAGCTAATCCGCGTCCCCACCGCCGTCGGGCTCGAGGCGCAGCTCCCGCCCCCGCTCGTCGCAGGTCAGCAGGGTCACCGGCCGGCGCCACACCCGGTAAATGTAGTCGAGCACATGGCGCGCCCGCGCCAGGTCCAGCCCCCGCCCGTCGTCGGCAACGTTCTGACGCAGCACCAGGCCGCCGTCGCGCTGTAGCTCCTCGACCACCACCCGCGGCGCACCGAAGTTGTACTTCGGCCCGAGCAGGGTCTCGTGCAGCTCGGCAAGGTTGGAATCGGTCACCCGGATCTGGCCGTCCTGGCGCGCCGCATAGACGAACAGCTCCAGCTCCCGGGCCCGCTCGGCGGTGAGGTAGTTGCGCACGAAGCCGAAGTCGTCCTCCTGGCTCATCACCGCCCGGGCCGCCTCCAGGCCGTCGTTCTCGACGATGTGCTGCCAGAGCACGTAGCCCAGGTGATACGGATTGACCTGCAGTGAGATGCGGCTGTCGCCGCCGTAGGGCCGGACCACGTCGGAATGCGTCTTCATGCAGTCCACGTACGCCTGCGAGGGCAGGAAGTCCGCCTCGCGCAGCAGCCGCGCGTGCCAGTAGCTCGCCCAGCCCTCGTTCATGATCTGGCAGTTGAACACCGGCTGGAAGTAGTACGCCTCCTTGCGTACCGCGAGGAAGATGTCGCGCTCCCAATCCTCCATCTCCGGGGCGTACTGGGCGATGAACCACAGCAGGTCGCGCTCGGGGTGCGGCGGGATCCTCGGCGGCGCCCGGTGCTGCGGGGCGTCGCCGAGCCCTTCCGCCTCCCCGGGTAGCATGGCGTAGCGGTCCTGGAACTCCGGCTCCGCGTCAGCCTCCGCCGTCCCGGCGCCGGCCGCGGAACGGGTGCTCTCGTAGCGCGGGCGGTTGAGGGGCTGGTCGGTGTCGATGTGCGGCTCCAGCGCCAGGGCCGCGTCCAGCACCGCCTCGACGCGCCGCTCGCCCACGGTCTCGATCACCTCCTCGATACGGTGCGCGTGCGCCGCCGCCTGCTCGACGATGTGGTAGCCCACCTGGGACTGGCTGTGGGCGAACAGCAGGTTGTTGCGCGAGAAGTCTGCGTGCCCGAGCACGTGGGCGACGACCAGGGTGTTCTCCTCGACGCTGTTGGTGTCCACCAGGAACGCCCGGTTGGGATTGCCCGGGAAGACCACCTCGAAGATTCGCGAGTGCCCCATACGGTGCTGGACCATCTGGTAGATCCAGCGCACGCCGAACGACCAGTGCGGCATACGCACCGGCAGCCCGTAGACGGCGATCTCGGTCATGAATGCCGAGGGCACCAGCTCGAAGTCGACGGGATAGTGCTCCAGCCCCAGCTCCCGGGCCAGGGCCTCCATCCTCGGAACCGCCTGCTCCAGGGTCAGGGTCATATCAAACCGCCTCCGCCGCGTCCGCCTGATCGGTGAAGAACGCCCGGATCGCCGGCCAGATATCGCCGTCGTCGCTGAGCGCGTAGCTGCCGCAGGGCACGCCCAGCGCCGCGAGCTCGCGCCAGATGATGGCGACCTCGGTATCGAGCCGCCGGTGCCCGGCGTGGGACACCTCGGCATAGCCCATGAAGTTCATCTGCGGCGCCAGCCGCGCGAGTATCTCCGTCGCCTTGCCACGATCCTCGCTGAAGTTGTGGCCGTCGGTGGCGTAGAAGAGATAGCAGTTGTAGCGCGACGGGTCGTAGCCCGCCTCCAGCTCCTCCTCGACCTTCAGCAGCCCGGAGGAGCTGCGTGTGCCACCCTGGCCGTGGACCTGGAAGAAGGCCTCCTCCTCGAAGGTCCACGCCTCCACGGTGTGCGCGACAAACACCGTCTCCACCGCGGAGAACTGCCGGCGGATGCCCGCCAGGGCCCAGAAGAAGAACGTCTTGGCGAGCTTGCGGCAATGCTCGTCCATGCTCGATGAGACGTCCAGCAACAGGAAGACGACCGCATTGGTGCTCGGCTTGCGCCGGCGTGCGAGCTGGCGGAAGCGCAGATCGTCGTTGCTGATCGGCACCGCCCCGGGGCCCGTGGCGCTGCGCCGCTTGATCGCCTCGCGCATGGTACGGCGGCGGTCGAGCCGCGAGCGCGCCCCGCGACGGTCCCAGCCCTCGCGGATCAGCTCGTCGGTCTCGACGCTGTCGCCCTGCTTGGGCTGGAGATTGGGCAGCTCCAGCTCCTCCCACAGCCAGTCGAGGATGTCGTCGACGCGGAACTCCAGCACGAAGGTCACGCCGCCGTCGCCCTCGCCCGCGCCCTCTTCGCCGCCGGCCCCCGGGTGCCCCGGCTGGGCGGGACGAAGCACGTCACCGGGCTCCGCCTGGCCCTGGCCAGCGCCCTCCTGCTCGCTCGGGTCACGGAGCCGGAAGCGGTAGTGCTCCATGAACTTCACCGGCACCTGGACGGTGCGGTTGTCCGGCCGGGACAGGATGTCGGAGCCAGCCACCAGGTCGGGGAGCTGCTCGCGCACCGCCTCGCGCACACGGCGGTTGTGACGGAGCCAGTCCCGGGTGCCCCGGGAGAAGAGGTCGTACCAGTGGCCGTCGGCGTCGCTGCCGTGGGTCTCGATGAGCGTCATTGCGCCCTCCTCGCCCGCCGATGCGGGCTGTCTCGCGCTATTCCTGGGACAGCAGCGTGGTCACGTAGTTGAGCGCCTCCCGTGCGCCGTGACGGTCGTAGCCGTAGTCGCCGATCAGCCGCTCCTCGACGGCGGCGATCTTCTCCTTCGCCTCCTCGTCCGGGCGGGTCACCGAGGTCACCAGACGCAGCACGTCGCGGCGCTCCTCGAACAGATAACGCTCCATGGCCTCCTTGAGCCGGGTGTGGGAGTCGAGCGTGAAGCTCTCGCCGCGCTTGTAGGCGACCATCGCCTTGCGCACCACCTCCTGGCGGAAGGTGTTCTTGCCGGCGTCGGAGATGTTGATCTTCTCCTCCACCGAGCGCAGAAAGCGCTCGTCCGGCGGCCGCGACTCGCCGGTGATGGGGTCGTTGACCTCGCGGTTGTCCAGGGTTGCCTCCACCTCGTCGAGGTACTTCTCCAGCAGGCTAGCGCTCTCCTCCTCGAAGGAGACGAACAGCGCCTTGTGCACGTCCTCCTTGACCCAGTGGTTGTAGAAGTCCTTGCGCGCGGTGACGAGGAAGTCCACCCACGCCCGCTTCTGCTTGGACTCGATGCGGGCGTCGTTCTCGATGGCATCCTTGAGGGTGACCAGCACCTCCATGCTGGTGAGGCTGCTGACGTCGCTGCGCGAGATCGCGTTGGACAGCGCGTTGACCACGAACCGGGGCGACACGCCGGAGAGCCCCTCGTCCTCGTGCTCGTGCTGCACCCGCTCCTTCTCGCTCGCCGAGACCCCCTCGACCCCCTCATCGGCATACAGGTGCACCTTCTTGGAGAGGTCCAGGTCCTCGCGCTCGGAGGGCTTGAGCCGCGATAGCACCGCGAACACCGCCGCCACCTCCAGGGCATGCGGGTCGAGGTGGACCTGCTGGAAGGTCGGGGCCTGGGCGATGAGCTTGCGGTAGATCCGGGCCTCATCGTGGTAGTTGAGGGTGTAGGGCACCTGGATGATGACCATGCGGTCGAGCAGGGCCTCGTTCTCCTTCTCCTGGAGGAACTTGCGGAACTCCGCCAGGTTGGTGTGGGCGATGATGGTCTCGTCCACGTGGATCAGCGGGAAACGCGAGACCTTGACGTTCTTCTCCTGCGTGAGGGTGAGCAGGAGGTAGAGGAACTCCCGCTTGACCTTGAGGATCTCGATCATCTCCAGCAGCCCGCGGCTGGCGGCGTAGACCGCACCGGACCAGCTCCATGCCCGCGGGTCGCCCTCGTCGCCGTACTCCGAGACCTTGGCGAGGTCGACGGAGCCGATCAGATCGGCGATATCCGCCGTGGTCGGATCATGAGGGGCATACGTGCCGACACCCACGCGGTTGGCCTCGGAGAGGAAGACCCGCTCCACCGGGTACTGCATGAAATCGCCCTCGTACTCGCGCTCGAGCACCGAGCGGCAGTACGGCGAGAGATCGCCCTGGATGTCCACGCCGTAGGTCTCGCGGAACTCCGCACGCAGGGTGTAGGGCACGAGGTTCAGCGGGTTCTCGTGCAGCGGCGAGCCCTTGAGCGCGTAGAGGGCCCCCTCCTCGGTGTGGCTGTATTCCTCCAGCCCGCGCTTCAACAGGATCACGAGGCTGGACTTGCCGCCGGAGGGCGGGCCGAGCAGGAGCAGCAGCCGGCGGCCGACCTCGGAGCCCGCGCTCGCGGCCTTGAAGTAGTCCATGATCCGGCGCAGCGGCCGGTCCATGCCGAAGAGCTCGTGGGAGAACAGCCGGAACTCCTCCCCCTCGGGCGTGGCTTCGGCCTCCCGGCGCTGCATCCAGCGCAGCATGTCCCAGACATACTGGTGGCTGCTGCGCGTAGCCAGCCCGGGCTGCTGCACGACGACCTGCTCCAGGTAATCCGCGAACGTGCCCTCCCACTGCTTCGCCCGGTGCTCACGGGTGAAGGCGCTCAGGGAATCCAGGAACTGCTCATGCCGCTCGCGCGGATTGCCGTTCGTGCTCGACATACCATCTCCTCCGTCACGGATTCGCCCGTCGGGACGCCCCCTGTGGAGACCCTCGGGACGAGGGCCTGTGATGGTTAGAGTGCGCCGGCGCGCTCAAGGTTTCCCGTCCGCCGCGTTATCACACCCCTACCGGAACTTGTAGCACACAGCCGCGGCGCAGGTGACAGGGACGGGGTCTCACGTCGAACACTTCACAGGCGTGCAGGGAAGGCGTACTTTCGCCGATCGGGACCTCTACCTGCCGCCCGGAACGGCGGCAGTTCCCAACATAGCAACGGATACCCAGGCGGATGCGCGCGCTCATCGTCTCCATCACGGCGTTGCTCGGCTCGACGGTCATCCTCATGACCGGCAGCGGGCTGCTCGGCACACTGCTGTCCGTGCGCATGGGCATCGAGCAGTACAGCCCCGGCATCACGGGCCTGGTGATGTCCGCCTACTTCGCCGGGCTCATGCTCGGCGCCCTCGGCGCCGGCGCGGTGATCCGCCGGGCCGGGCACATCCGCGCCTTCGCGGTCTTCGCCGCACTGGTCACCGCCGCCACGCTGGTGCACGCGCTGTGGATCGACCCCTGGGTCTGGGGCGCTCTGCGGGTGATCAGCGGCTTCTCCCTGGCCGGGCTGTACATGGTCATCGAGAGCTGGCTCAATGAGCGTGGCGCCGGCGGCGCCCGGGGCCGGCTGTTCTCCCTCTACCAGGCCACCAGCTACCTCGGCCTGGGCCTCGGTCAGCTCCTCATCTCCGTGCGCCCGGCGAGCGGACCGGAGCTGTTCATGCTCAACGCCGTATTGCTGGCGCTGTGCCTGGTGCCGGTGAGCCTCACCCGCGCCATCCACCCGACACCGCCGGAGCGCACGCCTATGGCGCTCGCGCTGGTCTGCCGCGGCTCTCCGCTCGGGGTGTTCATCTGCCTGGGGGCGGGCATCGTCAACGGCTCCGCGTTCGCGCTGGCACCGCTGTTCATCGTCGACCACGTGGGCCTGCAGAGCGTCGCCGTGTTCATGAGCGCCGTGATCCTCGGCGGCATGCTGCTGCAGTACCCCATCGGCCACCTCTCCGACGTCTTCGACCGGCGACGCCTGCTGGTGGCGGTGAACCTGGCGCTGGCCGCCTTCGCGGTGGTGATGCTGTTCGTCGCCAACAGCGGGCTGACCGTGCTCGCCGCGGTCGGCCTGGGCTACGGCGGCCTGACCTTCACGCTCTACCCGCTGGCCGTGGCCCATATCAACGACCGCGTGCGCTCGGACAACTTCGTCGGCGTCGCCGGCGCGCTGCTCTTCCTCTGGGGAATCGGCGCGGTGGTCGGCCCGATCGCCATCGGCCAGCTCATGAACCTCCTCGGCACCGAGGGGCTGTTCCACGCCGCGGCCGCCTGCGCCGTGCTGATGGCCGCCGCGACCCTGGCCGCCCGGCGCGAACAGGTGCCCAACGAAGAGCAGACCGCCTTCGTGAGCATGGCCCGCACCACCACGGTCATCACCGAAATGGACCCGCGTGCCGATCCCGGGGAACAGGTGCAGATGGACTGGATCGAGGAGATGCAGACGTCGCAGGAGACGGAAGCCGCCGCGCCCTGACGCGGCGGCGGATCTGGAGCGGCCGACCGGAATCGAACCGGCATCACGACCTTGGGAGGGTCGGGTTCTACCGTTGAACTACGGCCGCCTTGCGGGGCGAACGCCCACCCGCGTATTTGTAGCCGGTTTCGGGGGCGAAACGCAAGCGCACTCCGGCCGGCTCCGGGCCGCCACCGCGGTCGCACCGGTGGCCGCGCGGCCATGCACCGCGAACGCACAGCACCACGCGCCCGCCTGGTGCGACGCCCCGTGTCGGGTCACAACGATAGACAGACACTATCACTAATTTAACGACAATCAATTGGAACAACCAATCGGTCGCCAGTAGGGTGTGCACTCGAGGTTCAACGTCACGGAAAGGAGTCGATACCAATGTCTCTCATCAACACCGAGATCAAGCCGTTCAAGTCCACTGCGTTCAAGGCTGGCGCGGATTTCTTCGATGTCAGCGACCAGGACCTGCGCGGCGGGTGGTCCGTGGTGTTCTTCTACCCGGCGGACTTCACCTTCGTCTGCCCGACGGAGCTCGAGGACCTGGCCGACCACTACGACGAGTTCCAGAAGCTGGGCGTCGAGATCTACAGCGTCTCCACCGACACCCACTTCGCCCACAAGGCCTGGCACGACACCTCCGAGGCCATCGGCAAGATCAAGTTCACCATGGTCGGCGACCCCACCGGTGAGATCACGCGCAACTTCGACAACATGCGCGAGGGCGAGGGCCTGGCCGACCGTGCCACGTTCGTGATCGATCCGGACGGCGTCATCCAGGCGATGGAGACCACCGCCGAGGGCATCGGCCGCGACGCCACCGACCTGCTGCGCAAGGTCAAGGCGGCGCAGTACGTGCGCAACCACCCCGGCGAGGTCTGCCCGGCGAAGTGGAAGGAGGGTGAGACCACCCTCGAGCCGTCGCTGGACCTGGTCGGCAAGATCTAAGCACACCGGTGCCGACCGCGGGTCCGCACCGCCGGACCCGCACGCATCCCAAGAGCGTGTCCGGCCCCGCCGGGGCCGGCACGCCCACCGAATCCGAACCAAGGGGGCATCGTCATGTTGGACGACAAGCTCAAGGACCAGTTGAAGGCCTATCTCGAGAACGTGACCCAGCCGGTCGAGCTGGTCGCCTCCCTCGATGATGGTGCCAAGTCCACGGAGCTCGACGAGCTGCTGCGGGAGATCGAGTCCCTTTCGGACAAGATCAGCCTGCTGCGCCGCGAGGACGAGGACGACGACACCCACGTGCGTCGGCCCTCCTTCGATATCCGCCGCGCGGGCACAGACATCAGTGTGCGCTTCGCCGGCATCCCGCTGGGTCACGAGTTCACCTCGCTGGTGCTGGCGCTGCTGCAGGTGGGCGGCCACCCGTCCAAGGCATCGCGGGAGATCATCGAGCAGATCGAGGCGCTCGATGGGGACTACCACTTCGAGACGTTCTTCTCGCTGTCCTGTCAGAACTGCCCGGACGTGGTGCAGGCGCTCAATCTCATGAGCGTCATCAACCCGCGCATCCGGCACGAGGCCATCGACGGCGCGCTGTTCCAGGACGAGGTCGAGGCCAAGGAGATCATGGCCGTGCCGAGCGTCTACCTCAACGGTGAACCCTTCACCCAGGGGCGCATGACCCTCGAGGACCTCGTCGCCAAGCTGGACACCGGCTCCGAGGCCCGCGATGCGGAGAAGATGCGCGAGAAGGACCCGTTCGACGTTCTCGTCGTCGGCGGCGGTCCGGGTGGCGCGGCCTCGGCGATCTACGCCGCGCGCAAGGGCATCCGCACCGGCGTGGCCTCCGAGCGCTTCGGTGGCCAGGTGATGGACACCCTGGGCATCGAGAACTTCATCTCCGTGCCCTATACCGAGGGGCCGAAGCTCGCCGCTGCGCTCGAGGAGCACGTCAAGGAGTACGGCGTCGACATCATGGACCGCCAGCGCGCCGAGGCGCTGATCCCGGCCGAGGAGCCCGGCCGGCCCCACGAGGTGCGCCTCGCCAACGGCGCCAGCCTAAAAGGCCGGACCGTAGTGCTCGCCACCGGCGCGCGCTGGCGCTCGCTCGGCGTGCCCGGCGAAGAGGAGTACCGCAACAAGGGCGTGGCCTACTGCCCCCACTGCGACGGCCCGCTGTTCAAGGGCAAGCGCGTGGCGGTGATCGGCGGCGGCAACTCCGGCGTCGAGGCCGCGATCGACCTCGCCGGCATCGTCGATCATGTCACGGTGCTGGAATTCGCCGACAAGCTGGGCGCGGACGCCGTGCTGCAGAAGAAGCTCCACAGCCTGCCCAACGTGGACGTGATCTGCTCGGCGCAGACCACCGAGATCACCGGCGACGGCTCCCGGGTCAACGGCCTCGACTACAAGGACCGCGAGACCGGCGGGATGCACCACGTCGAGCTCGCCGGCGTGTTCGTGCAGATCGGCCTGCTACCCAACACCGAATGGCTCCAGGGCAGCGTGGCGCTGAGCAAGTACGGCGAGATCGAGGTCGACGCCCGCGGCGAGACCTCCGTGCCCGGTGTCTTCGCCGCCGGCGACGCGACCACCGTGCCGTACAAGCAGATCGTCATCGCCATGGGCGAAGGCTCCAAGGCGGCCCTCAGCGCCTTCGACTTCCTCATCCGCAACAGCGTCTCCGAGGAAGAAGACGCCGCCGCCTGAGCCGGACAAGACACTACCCGCAAGTCCCACGAAGCCCGGCACCCGCCGGGCTTTGTCTTTGCGCTGCCTACGCGGCAGCCAACGAGCTCACGGATCTCGATCAGCGTGTCCGGCATTTCTAAGCTGCCTACGCGGCAGCGAACGGCCGGTCGCGCGCAAGGCGCTGGCGTGGCCTTTTCTAAGCTGCCTACGCGGCAGCGAACCTGGCGGATGGGGAGGGCACGCTCCGCATCGATTTCTAAGCTGCCTACGCGGCAGCGAACACATCGTCTACACCGTCCCAGGCTATTACCTATTTCTAAGCTGCCTACGCGGCAGCGAACTGGGAGTCCGAGCACGGCCAGCGTCTCGTCACTTTTCTAAGCTGCCTACGCGGCAGCGAACGCCATCTCCAGGATCTCCTCGCCAATCTCCGATTTCTAAGCTGCCTACGCGGCAGCGAACCCGCCGAACCCGGCGTCGCGCAGCGTCTTCATTTTCTAAGCTGCCTACGCGGCAGCGAACCCGGCCACCGTCCGCGCCCAGCGCGAGGCCGATTTCTAAGCTGCCTACGCGGCAGCGAACAGTACTTCTTCGCAGACCGCGGGAGCCATGCCTTTCTAAGCTGCCTACGCGGCAGCGAACGATCCGCCTCTACCGCACCCAGGGTGGCGCCTTTTCTAAGCTGCCTACGCGGCAGCGAACGTCCCTACTCCCACTCATCGAAATAAAGGCTATTTCTAAGCTGCCTACGCGGCAGCGAACCGTCTACGCCCGCCGGCCCGCCGTGGCACCCATTTCTAAGCTGCCTACGCGGCAGCGAACTTCCATAGCTTCCTCCAGTGGACCGCTTTCAGCTTTCTGAGCTGCCTACGCGGCAGCGAACTTCGACTGGACGTTCAAAGACATCCGCGCCAATTTCTGAGCTGCCTACGCGGCAGCGAACGCTCGGCGTCGCTGATGCCGAGGCGTGGGATCTTTCTGAGCTGCCTACGCGGCAGCGAACGATGCTCTCGTCAACCTGGACGAGCGTGTCCATTTCTGAGCTGCCTACGCGGCAGCGAACGACTGCGTGCGTATCGAGCGCCGCGATGGCGTTTTCTGAGCTGCCTACGCGGCAGCGAACGAATAATTTTACGACGCTTACCGGCGTCCACCTTTTCTGAGCTGCCTACGCGGCAGCGAACCTTCGGGCGTCGTTGAACCCCGATGCCATCCATTTCTGAGCTGCCTACGCGGCAGCGAACGGCGTACTCGACGCCCCTTCGGTGGGGGGAAATTTCTGAGCTGCCTACGCGGCAGCGAACGTCACCCCCGTGGTCACTTTCGCGCAGACCAGCTTTCTGAGCTGCCTACGCGGCAGCGAACTCCATGGGGGCGGCCCTTGCGGTCACCCCGGTTTTCTGAGCTGCCTACGCGGCAGCGAACTGGTCGCACCGCTCGCGGCTGCGCTCGGGCAATTTCTGAGCTGCCTACGCGGCAGCGAACGTTCCGGACGGGGCTATCGTCGTGCTCGACGATTTCTGAGCTGCCTACGCGGCAGCGAACTAGGGCCTGTGCGCGGTAATCATCTGTTTGTTAAAGAACAACGAGGGCCCGGCGGCCGTTGACCCTTTTTTCAGGCACTTTTCTAAGTGACTGATTTATGGAGCCGTGTTATCGGCCGCCGGAAAAAGGGTCAGAACCACGGCACGGTGGCCGTGCGGCTGAGCCCGTAGGTGCTGAAAGCCCCAGGCACGGGGTCCGGACTGCAGTCTCCGTGCTCGATGAACAGGCTGAACGCCCGGCCGGTGCTGCTGCTGCGGACGGTGACGAAGGGGGTCGCGACCCGCCGCTCGACGCTGTCCGGGACCTGGGCGCAGGCCTGCTCGTAGGTCTCGCCATGCCGGCGCATGCGCCGCCGCCGCAGCCGCTCGGCGTTGGTCTTGTACTGGCGGCGCCGCACGACCCGGTGGGCGGCCCCGTCGGGTACGGCCCGGATCCCGCCGTGATCGACGTGGTCGCGCATGCCGGTGAGCCAGCGGAGCCCGGTCAGCGCATGGAGCCGGTTCGCCGTTCCGTGGAGCCGCAGCACGTCGCCCAGGGTACGGGGATCGGTCTGATGGGCGGGGAAACTGATGCCGATATCGTCGGCATCGATGTCCACCAGCCCCCGGTGCAGCTTGCTCACCAGTGCGCCGAGCAGCATGGACTGCTGAAACTCCGGGTCCGGCAGAACGCGGATATCCAGGTAGTGATCCAGCATCGCCTCACTCCGCCTTGTCGCCGAACACGCCGCCGCGGATGAGGGTGGCCATGACGTAGTGCTGATCGGTGACCGCGGGCTTGCTGTCCTTGAGCAGCCAGTCGTCCAGCAGCGAATAGAAGTCGACCTTCTGCCGGGGCTGGCGGTACGCGGTCCCCCGCGTGGTCACGGAGCCGTAGGGCTCGACGGCGATGGGCCCGATCCCGGCGGTCTCCGCCTCCGGATACCAGGTGTCGATGGTGCGGATCGCGTTGCCCAGCTTCTGGGAGTGGATGCCGGCGACGCCGTTGACGCTGTAGAGCGTCTTGCTCTTGTCGTTCCGACCCCGCTCCAGGATGAGCTCCTGGGAGGGGAAGACCTCCTGGCCGGCACCCATCCGGGCGAAGGCGCTCACCTCCAGGAGCACGAGACGCTCACCGGCGAGCCCCTGGCGGATGAGGGCGGCGAGGCCGGCGAGATCGTCCCGGGTCCCCGCCGTGGGCTCGAAATCGCGCAGCGACAGATCGAGGGCGTCGAACGTCCAGCTCGCCGCGAGCTCGCCGTGCTCGCGGTGACTCACCCGGACCTCGACGGCCTCGGCACCCACGCGGTTGCGCCAGAGGAAACGCCCGTTGGCGAGGTTGTGGGCGTAGCGCCGGGCCAGCTCGTCGAAGCCCTGCTCGGTTTCGTAGGCGTCCACCGCGGCCCGGAGCTTTTCGTGATAGGCCGCGCTGTTGCAGGCGGAGGGCTCGCCGGCACCGCCCAGGACCTTGAGCGTGAAGTGCGTCAGCAGGGTATCGGCATCCGTGGGCAGGGCCGCGACGTCCACGGTCTGGAGGTTGGGATTGTGGATCGCGGCATCGATCTTCGCGGGGTCCTGGTCTTTCGCCTTGAGCCGGTTGGAGATGGTGCCGCGCACGGACTTCGCGCGAATGGCGATGCCGGGCCACTCCGCGGCGCTGTCGCGCTCGCTCCAGTGGCCGGCGAACATCAGGGCGTCCGAGGGATCGAGCTTGCGCTCGAAGGCGAGGACGGAGGCGGTCTTGAGCTCGGCGGTCTTGGCCATGATTCAGGCTCCTTCCTGGTGCAGATCAGACAAATTCGGCGGCGTTGTCGATATAGTCGTTGCGCAGTCGGTAGCGCCCCTCGTCGAGCCGGTTGTCGACGTACCAGAGCAGCCGCTCCGGGCTGTCCAGCCGATGGGGACTCACCCACTGGCCGATGGAGTACAGGCTCTCGACGAAGCGTAGCGGGGTGGCCGTGTCCCGGGCCCGCCGGACGTCGCCGCCCGCCTGCAAAGGCCCGAGCGCGCCGTATCCCACGGGGATCGGCACCAACCATCCCGGCCGGCGGCGCGCCTCCCAGCGAATCGTCTCCTCGCCGTCGTCTTCCCCGCCGCGGCAGGTCATGTTCAGCCGCGAGAGGTCGAGCCAGGCATCCAGCAGGGTGGTGTCCGGGTCGTCCGCACGCATCTCGGCGTGCCGTTCGTGGAGCAGGTCGTCCCGGCAGACGAGGGCGAAGCCGGGCAGCCACCGCCGCAGCAGGCGCTTGCTCTGCTGGCGGCGCTCGTCCTCCTGTTCGTCCAGGGGGATCAGCTCGGGGCCGTTCCAGCGGCGCCCCCGGAACGAGCCCGGCAACACCGTGCCGCCGGCCACCCGCAGGGTGAGCAGCAGCTCACCGACCTCCCGGGCGATGGCGGCACGCTCCTCCGCGGGCGCGGCGCAGGCATCGCCGCGCACCGCGAAGACCAGGCTGACGTCCAGGTGCACGCGTCCCTCCTCGACGATGGCGGCGGTGTCACCGTCCCTGCCCACCGGGTTACGCGTCAGATGAAAGGCGTGGGTATAGCCACGATGGCTCGCCTGGGGCTCGCAGTGGTGACACACCACGCCGACCCCTTCGAACAGGAGCGGGATGTCCCGCTCGGCAAGGCGGCGTTCGAGCAGATGCATCAGGCCCACGAACGCGGTCATTGCCGGGAATCCCCAGGTCATCGGGCTGGAGATGGCGTTCGCGTTCTGCACGCGCACGTGGGGCAGCACGAGGAGCGAATGACTCTCAGACATGGGGCAGCGTCTCCTCCAGTTCGTCCATTTCCACCTCCAGCCGCTCCGCCCAGAAGCGCCGTTCGGGGTCGGCCACCGGCAGTGGGCCCTGGAGCTGAGCGTTGAGCCAGGCGGCGAAGCGCTCTCGGACCTCCCGCGGCCAGTCCACCTGCGCCCGGCGCATGGCGAACTCGGCGTCCTCCGCCGCCCGGTCCGGGTCCAGCCACAGGCATTCCGCCTCGACGAGGCGACAGTCGGCGTGGGCGCTCCAGCCCGGCGGCAGTGCCGACAGCTCGGCGGCGAAGACCAGGAGCGCGTCGGTGAGCTCGGCCAGCAGCTCGTCCCGGTGGCGGCGGGTCGCGACGTTCGGTTTCGGCTCCGAGCGCAGGAAGCGCAACAGCGCGTTCACCGCCGAGCGCACGGGCCGCCGGCGGCCGAAGAGCGGGAATACCGAGTCGGTGTGGAGCGGTGCCCGTACGTCCGCGGAACGCCAGTCCGGCGGCAGCGAGGCGAGGAGGTAGTTGCCACCACGCCGCTCGCTGTTGAGCTGGGAGATGTTCTGGGGCTTGGTTCCGCCGAATTTCTGCACGGCCAGTTTCGGATACTCGCGGGACTCGACGGCGCTGTAACGCCGCTCGCGCCGGGCCGTCCGCGCCGCCTTCGCCACCTCGCTGAAGCGGTCCTCGTTGATCGCCCGGAACGCCGCGTGCGCAAGGCTCGTCGCGTACAGCGGCGCCAGCAGGTGAAACCCCCGATCGTCGGTGGGGTCGTCGCCGACGAGCCAGTAGACCTGCTTGGCGCGGGTATGGCTCGCCGGATCGTGACCGGCCCGGGTGATGCCGGCGAACGCCTCCATCCACGCCTGCCCCTGCGTCGGATCGTCGCTCAGGGCCGCCGCGAAGGCCGCCTCGCCGGCCAGGGCACGATCCAGCATGGAGCGGCCGTCGTGCTCGGTCTGGAGGAACTTGTAGACATCGAGCGCCGCGGCATTGCCCACGACGTCCCGCGGCGCGCCGTCGCCGAGGACGTGAGTGCCCACGGCCGGATGCGCCGGCAACGTCTCCGGCGGGGCGAACAGGCTCGTGCCCCGGGCGTCCGGGTGCGTGGCCTTGAGCGCGTGGGTGACCACCTGCAGCTGGGCGACGCGCCGCGTGGCGTCCGCGAGCCAGTTTTCCCTGCGATGATTTTCGACGACCGCCGCACGCTTTTCGTGGTAGCCGTCATCGTCCTGCCGGAGCTTGTCGAGCTTCGCCTGACATCGCTCGTCTATGAACGCCTCCACGGTGTCGCGAAGGGTGCTGTCGGTATCGTCCGGCATCGTTCTCTCCATGGGTGCCTTCTCCTTGCCTTCGGCAACGGTCCGGGCCGTCAGCGGCGTTTCGTAAACCCCAGCAGCTCGTGGTAACACCAGCCCTGATCATTCTGCGGCACGGTCACCACGCCGAACTGACGCGCACACGCCTCCAGCGGCTGATCCAGGTCCTCCGCCAGGGCCGCGAGGGCGTCGAGGTAGCCGGCGCCGATCCAGGGCGTGATGCGCTCGCCCGGCACGCCCTCCAGGGTCGTGCGTTCCAGCCGGCCATCCGCCTCCAGATAGAGGGGGGCGCCCCGCCTGCCGGGCTCGTGCCACAGCTCCCTGAGGTGCCAGTGCTCGCCCGCGTCGTCGGGCATCAGCACCAGCTCGACCTCCTCCCGGGTCTGCCGCCGGAACGGCTGTTTGCGCTGGAGCACGCCGCTGAGGTCCGCGCGCGGGAGGCCGTACCAGCTCGCGGCGTTGAGCGGCGGTGTGGGTGGCGCCTTCATGGCGCGCCGCTCCCGCGCCGTCATGGCGCGGCCCGGCCCAGACTCGCCGGGCAGCAGGGCGGCACGCAGGCGGGCGTGCTCCAGGTCCACCAGGCTGTCGCGGGGGCGCAGCTCGCCGCGCTCGGTGATGCGCGGCCGTGAGTCCACCACCTCGTACTCGTCGGGCGCGAGCAGCTCGTGCAGGTCGTGACTGCTGAGCCGCCATCGCGCCGCGCCCTCGAAGCCGGGGTGCGTAAAGGCGACGTTGCCGGGGGTTTCCATGGCCTTGTAGTTGCTGGCCAGCAGGGCGATGTTCGCGGTTTCACAGGGGGCGACCCGGTGCCGCCGCACCCGGCCGGCGAGCTGGATGAGCGAGCGCATCGACGAGGGCTCGACCACCGCCCAGTCGTAGTCGTGGTCCCGGCCGACCTCCGTCACCGGCGAGCCCAGGACGACGAACAGCTGATCCGGCTCGTCGGCGCCGTCGATGCAGGCCCGCACCTCCGGGCGCTCGAACACGGCCATCTCGTCACGGCGATCGAGGGCACCATCCAGATGACGCTCGATGGTCGAGCGCATGACCAGCGGGAACTGCGCGTGATACACGCACAGGTGGATGCGGTGGCCCTCCGGCGCGCCGGCCGCCAGCAGCGCCCGGGCGACCTGCACCAGGGGCTCGATGTTCGCCATGCGGATCAGCCCGAAGCTCACCCGCCTGCCGCTGCGAGGATCGACGCTGTGATGCCGCTGGTGGAGCTCGAGTGCCTGCCGGCGCATCTGTGCCGCCATCTGTTCGGCGATGGTCGGTGCCCCGCTCTCGCGGGATGCCGGGACGGGCACCAGGGCCGCCCGGCGCCTCACCGCCGCCTCGGCCAGACGCGCCCGGCGCCGGCCGGCGAACGCCTCGTGGGCAGCAGTGAAGGACGCGGCATCCGGGCAGTCCGCGTGCCGGCGGTCGCTCTCGTCGAACCAGGCGCAGGCGATGTTCACCGGCCGCCCCGGCTCACCACGGTTGCGCTGATACACGGCACGCCCCGCCCGATAGGCCTGGTACAGCCCCTCCACCAGCGACGGCGCCAGGGTCGCCGAGGAGAGCAGCACCCGCGTGCCGAGCATGCCGGCCCAGTTGACCAGGCGCGTCAGCGCGGGGAGGTCGTCCAGGTCGAAGTCGTCCACCTCGTCGAGCACGAGGTCGCCGCTGAGCAGGCGCAGCATGGGGGCGATCTGGCGCCCACCGCGGAGCCCGTCGGTGGCGGGCACGAGGTGATCCACGGTGCAGGCGAGGATCGGGGCGGCGATCAGCGCGCGCATACCCGGGTCATGGGCGAGCTGGCGCAGCAGGGGATGGTTGCCGAAATCGCCCTCGAAATAGACGTGGGCGTCCTCCTCCATGAGGCGCTGGCTGGAGGCCGAGCCGCTGGCATCCGCCTCCGCCTCGAAGTGCTCGAACAGCGCGCGGCCCGCCGCCCCGCCGGTACGCACGGCGAGCTCGTCGTCGCCGAGATTCATCAGCGTCCGATACGCCCGCCCGGTCTGAAGCGTGAGCGTGCGCAGACCAAGGGCGATCGAGAATCGCGCACCACTGTCCGGGTCCGCGAGGGCATACAGGATCCGGCCGTTGGCCAGGGTCTTCCCGCACCCCGTCGACGCCATGTTGACGCCGAAGAACCCCTGCGCCTGCGTGCGTTCACGCAGGGAGGCCGCGAGGTCGTAGGCGCGGTCCTGCCAGCGGAAGCGCGGGTCGGCGCTGCGGCGGCGGAATCCGCGGTGGCGGGCCAGCCGCGGCAGGTAGCGCTCGACACCGGGCAGCGTGCCGCTGACCCGGCGCGCCCCGGCCTCCACGCCGAGGAGGTGCTCGTCGAGGGGCTGGTTGAACGCCCCGGTGCGGCGCACGGTATTGGCGTAGAGGGGATAACCCCGTTCGCCGCGCGTGCGCTGGCCGGGATCCTCCAGGCTGGAGTAGTGGTGGTCCGCCAGCATCAGGCTCAGCCGGGCGAGGTGCATGACGTAGGGATTGTCCAGCCACGGCTGCTGATAGTGATCGAGACGGCGAATCAGCCGGCCGGCCAGGTGCGCGGCGCGGTTGCGCCACTTCTGGGTAGTCACCGGCAACGGGTGATCGAACCGCCAATAGCCGGGGAGCTCGCGGGGATCGCGCCCGTTCACGACATCGTCGTTCCAGTCCGCGGTAATGAGCGCTGGCAGATCCCGCAGCTGCGCGGCCTGGAAACCGCTGTCGTCGGCGGATCGCGGCATCACCGGCAGGCGGTGATGGGTGACGATGAGCCAGCCCACGGCGGCCGCCAGCGGCGGCAGCGAGGAAAACGGCGAGGCAGGGCCGTCGTCCAGGCCGTCCCGCACCAGCCGTTCCAGCCAGGGCCCGTCATCCGCATCCAGCTCGGCCAGCCGGGCGAGCCACGTGGCGTCGTCGTCACCGGCGACGAACGCCTCGAACAGCCGCAGGCTGATCCATTCGTGCCGGTAGACGTTGCGGGTGGCGCCGGCGGGGTCGAGCAGGCGTCTCTGGAACGCGGCGCACGCCTTGCCCAGGTCGTGCAGCAGGGCCGCCAGGCTCGACAGCAGGAGGATGTCCTCGCCGGTGTGCCAGTCGTTCTCGTCCGCCCGCCGCAGGATGTCCCGGCGCGTGGTCTGCGTGGGCACGGCGCCGCGCGCGTTGAACCGCCCGGCATCGCCGACGATCCACAGCAGCTCGCTGTGATCGCGCCCGCGTATCCAGTGGCAGGCCACGGCGGTGTTCCTGCGCGCGCTGCGGCGAAGCAGGCGGCGCAGGGTGTCCAGACCGGCCTGGGTGATGGGCGTCTGCCAGGTGCGCTCGCCACGGCGTTCCGCGAACTGGTCGAGAATCCGCCGCGTCTCCTTGAGGGCGTTCTTGCTGCACTGGGAGACGAGCAGCACGTTCATCGGGCGGGCGTCCCGAGCGTCACGGCCACGGATTTCAGCGTATCGATCATGAAATCGAGCGATTCCGTGCGGGTGAGCTGCTCGATACAGGCCTGACGGAACTCCTGCTCCTCGTCGCCGCGCATGGCGGAGATGAACGCCTGCGGGAGGATGACCGCGTCCTTGACGAGATCGGCCACGTCGAAGACGAGCCCGCCCCGCCGGGTCTTGCCGTGGAGGACCGACAGGCCGTGCGGTAGCCCCAGCACCCAGGTGGCGGTCGCACCGAGCCCGTAAGCCAGGTAGTTGCCGTGATCCAGGAACCGGTTCGCCGGGTCCGTGCCGCTGCCGCGCTTGGCGCGGACGAACTCGCCGTAGTCCACCGCGCCGGCGGCCATGGCGAACAGCTGCTTGGTGAGCCGCGCCTCCAGCGTCAGCAGCTCCACCGTGTCCGCTGCCGCGGCCACCGCCGCCTCCGTGCGCTCGACGAGATGCGTCAGCGGCTCCCGTGCCACCTCGAAGCCCGCGTCCGTGAGCGCCCGGTTATCCAGCCAGTTCCCGCGTATCCGCTGCAGCCGCGCCCACTGGAAGCGCCGTGCGGCCTCGAGGCGCTGTGACGCGTCGAACCAAAACGCCACCCAGGCCTGCAGATACTCGGTCGGCCGGTACTCGCTCTGCGGGCTGAACCAGGCGACCTCGACGTCCATCTCGTTGGCGCTGAACAGCGGCGTCCCGCCGCCACCGCAGAACCCGACCAGCACCCCGGCCCGGGCGAGCTCGCGCATCGCTGCCTGGGTGATCGAGGTCCCCGTGCCCAGCAGGACCGTCGTCGTGTTCGCGATGGGGATGTTCCAGTACAGCGAGCGCCGGCCCTCGTCGGTGACGAACTCGACCCGCCCGCCATTGACCAGGACGCGGCAGTGCTGGAGGTAGTAGATGTTCGCCCGCCTGGAGTGCAGGATCGTCTTGAGGTCGCCGGCGGAGAAGTCGTCCATGACTGGGCCTTGCCGGGGGTAGGAACACGGCGGTGGCGCTCGCACCAGCCCGGGCGGGGGACCGACACGCCACCGCCCCGCAGGTCCGGCCCCCTCTCCGGACCCCGTGAACCGGACCTTACTCCGCGATGAACACGGCAGTCCATATCGGCAAACCCGGATAAGGGCCTGCCGGTTTGTGACGTCCTGATCCCGGCCCGTTAGAATCCCGGACGTTCATCCCGGGTTCCACACCGTGCCCGGTTCCGCCAGGATCACCGCCCAGACTGCGCCATGTACGCCAGCGTCCTCCCCACCGTCGCACCCGTGTTCCTCATCCCCGCGCTCGGGCTGCTGATATCGCGGGTGTCCGGTTTCGACCGGCGGTTCGTGGGCGCGCTGGTGATGAACGTCGGCGCCCCGGCACTGGTGTTCAGCTCCGTGCTCCAGGCGGAGCTCGCCATGAGCGAGATCCTGCGCATGCTCGCGGCGGGGACCACGGCGCTCGCGCTGTTCGCCGTGGCCGGGGCCGGGGTACTCCGAGCCATGCGCCTGCCGCTGGGCGGCTACCTGCCGTCGCTGATGTTCCCGAACACCGGCAACCTGGGGCTGGCGGTGGTCTTCCTGGCCCTTGGGCCCACCGGCCTCGCCTTCGGGGTGGCCTTCTCCACGCTGGTGAAGGTCGGCCACTTCACCATCGGTGCGTCGCTCGCCGGGGCGGGCATGTCCGCGCGCTCGCTCTACCGAATGCCCCTGCTCCACGCCTTCGTCGCGGCACTCGCGCTGCACGCCCTCGGCGTCACCCCGCCGGAGCCGCTGATGCGCAGCATCTCGCTGGTGGGGGACATCACCATCCCGCTGATGCTGCTCTCCCTCGGCGCCTCGCTCAGCGGCGTGCGGCTGCACCGCCTGCCACGCAGCTCGGCGCTCGCGGTGGCGCGGGTGGCGATCGGCTTCGGCGCGGGCGTGGCGGTGGCGACGCTCTTCGAGCTCGGTCCGGTGGCCGCGGGCACGCTGATCATCCAGTGCACCATGCCGGTGGCGGTGTTCAACTACCTCTTTGCCGAGCGCTACGACGGCCCGGTGGAGGATATCGCCGGCATGATCGTGCTCTCCACGCTGCTCGTCTTCGCCCTGCTGCCGGCCCTGCTCGCCTACGTGCACTGACCTGCCCCGGGTAGCCACCGCCACGGGCGGCGGGTGTACAATGGTGGCGCTATGCAGGAGCAACGCGCACCCATCGAGATCGTCGTCAACGGCGAGCCCCGGCAGGTCAGTCCCGGGCAGTCCGTCGGCGGGCTCGTGGCCGACCTCGGGCTCACGAACCGGCGTATCGCCGTCGAGGTGAACGAGGCGCTGGTGCCGCGCAGCGACTTCCAGGCCCACGAACTCGCCGCCGGCGACCGAGTGGAGATCGTTCACGCCATCGGCGGGGGCTGACCGCCGCGCGGCCCGCGCATCCGAGCAATCACCGGGATACACCATGGCAGGAGATACCTTCACCGTCGCCGGGCGCGAGTTCCGCTCCCGGCTGCTGGTCGGCACCGGCAAGTACCGCGACCTCACCGAGACCGGCGAGGCGATCGAGGCGAGCGGCGCCGAGATCGTCACCGTGGCGATCCGCCGCAGCAACATCGGCCAGTCGCCGGACGAGCCCAACCTGCTGGACGTCGTCCCGCCGTCGCGCTACACCATCCTGCCCAACACGGCGGGCTGCTACACGGCGCAGGACGCGGTGCGCACCTGCCGGCTGGCCCGGGAGCTGCTCGACGGGCACAACCTGGTGAAGCTCGAGGTGCTGGGCGACGAGCGCACCCTGTACCCGGACGTCACCGCCACCATCGAGGCGGCGCGGGAGCTGGTCGCCGACGGCTTCGACGTCATGGTCTACACCTCGGACGACCCGATCATCGCCCAACGGCTGGAGGAGATCGGCTGCGTGGCGATCATGCCGCTCGCCGCCCCCATCGGCTCCGGGCTCGGGGTGCAGAACCCCTACAACCTGCTCACCATCATCGAGAACGCCGGCGTGCCGGTGCTCGTGGACGCCGGCGTGGGCACCGCCTCGGACGCCGCCATCGCCATGGAGCTCGGCTGCGACGGCGTGCTGCTCAACACCGCCATCGCCGGCGCGAAGGAGCCGGTACGCATGGCCCGGGCGATGCGCCTCGCCGTGGAGTCCGGCCGCGAGGCCTACCTCGCCGGGCGCATCCCGCGCAAGCGCTTCGCCAGCGCCTCCTCGCCGCTCGAAGGGACGTTCTTCTAGGACGTTGCCCGCCGTGTCGCCACGGTGCGTGAGACAGAACAACCGGATGACCCCGTGAACGACGAGACCACCACCCGGAACACCCGCCGCCCCGTCCGCTCCTTCGTGCGCCGCGAGGGCCGCCTCACCGGCGGCCAGCAGCGGGCGCTGGAACGGCTCTATCCGCGTTACGGCATCGAGCCGGGCGAGGGGGTTATCGACCTCACCGCGGCCTTCGGCCGGGAGGCGCCGGTGGTGCTCGACATCGGCTTCGGCGACGGCGAGGCCCTGGCGGAGATGGCGCAGGCCCACCCGGAGCGCAGCTACCTCGGCATCGAGGTCTACCGCACCGGCGTCGGCCGGCTGCTGCGCCGCCTGGAGGAGGACGGCATCGACAACGTCCGGGTCATGGACGCCGACGCCGTCGCCATCCTCCGCCAGCACATCGCCCCGGCGGGGCTCGCCGGCGTGAACCTGTTCTTCCCCGATCCCTGGCCCAAGAAGCGCCACCACAAGCGCCGCATGGTCCAGCCCGAATGGCTGGCGCTGGTGGCCTCACGCCTCCGCCCGGGCGGCTTCCTCCACCTCGCCACCGACTGGGAGAACTACGCCGAGCACATGCTGGAGGTCGTGAGCGCCAGCCCCGACTTCGACAACCCCCACGGCGGCTACGCCCCCGACCCCGGCGAACGCCCGGTCACCAAGTTCGAACGCCGCGGCCGCCGCAAGGGACACGGGGTCTGGGACCTCATCGTCTACAGGACGGGGTAGTTGATCCCGCGGATGGGGAATCGTCACGACCAGGACGAACACGGAGCCCCGAGGCGACTGGCTGCACGCATCTGCCGACGGACCAAAGCCCCCTCATCCAAATGACGGTTACCCATGCTGTCCTGCAGACCCGAGGGTCTGCAGGACAGGCTCCGGTGATTCCAGGGATCGGCTTTACTGCCAGCTCGCGCTGATGGTCGGCTGCAGCTCCTCCTGATAATCGGGCGACAGCACGATCTCACCGGAGGACGGCGGCTCGAACGATGCCATCGCGGACACCAGGCTATCGACCTGGGAATCCAGCAAGGTGTATCCATCCGCCGCCTGTATCTGTTCGACGTGATGGGCATCACCGAGGTACCAGCCGCTGATGGTCGCTCCGTCATCCGTGCCAATGATCCCCACCGAGAGATCGTCTCCCTCCCGCTGGAACCAGAGCTGATCGTGGGCCACATCGTCACCGAAGCTCAGGACGTCGGTCTTGCCGGCCTTGGGGTCATACGCGGTGATCGAGTCGTTCCCTCCTCCCCGGTTCTGGATGAATTCGTCGTCCCCGCGGCCGCCGATCAGCCAGTCATCGCCCTGCGCACCATTCAGAATGTCTGCGCCGGCACCACCATCGATCAGGTCGGCATCCGACGAGCCAAGGATGGTCTCACTTGCGCTGCGTGCAGCCTGAACAGTGCCATAGGCCCGCTCATCCGGAAGCCCAGTGTAATCCGGTGAACCGTCCGGATCCGGATCGGCAAGACCGAACGCACCAAAGATCTGCGACTTGCTCAGCTGGGCGCCATCGGAGAAGGTCAGGGCATCGATGGCGAGGTCTCCACCCCGAAAGAACCCGCCCACCGTGACCTGATCACCACCGGATCCGACCTTCAGCACGAGATCGTCGCCGGACTTCGTCAGGCCACTCGCGACGTCGTTGAAACCCGCATCCGCAAACTGCAACTGGTCCGTACCGCCGCCGGTGTTATCGATGCAATCCTGTCCGTCACCGGTCCGGAAGACATACGTATCGTCACCGCGCCCACCGATCAGCAAGTCGTCTCCGGCACCACCTTCAAGCGAGTCGTCACCATTGAGACCGAAAAGACGTTCGGCATCGCTGCCCCCCTGAACCAGGGCATCATCACCGTTACTTCCCACAAGCGTACCGGCGTAAGGCGATGACCCGTCCGGGACGGGCAAACCGAACGCGCCGAAAATCTGCGCCGAGGTCAACGACCCGCCACTCTCGAAACTGATGGTCTCGACGAGTTCACTACCGCCCCGGAAGAAACCGGAGAGTGTCACCTGATCGGGGCCACCATCGACACTCAACACCAGGTCGTCGCCGGACTTCATCAAGCCTGACGAAACACTGCTGAAGGCAATACCGTCCGTGAAGAGCAAGGTATCGTTACCGCCGTCTTCCTGCAGAACGGCCTGCCCGCCACCAAAACGATAGGTGTCATCTCCCGTCCCACCCCGGAGAAGATCGTTACCACCCTGCCCATCCAGGGTATCGGCGTCGGCACCTCCGAGAAGGACATCGTCGCCGGTGGTACCGACGAGGTTGTCCGAACCGCCGGTCTGGGCGGGCGGCGGCGTTTCACCACCATCATCCGGTGGCGGGTTCGTCGTCCCCCCATCCCCGTCGTCGCCGGAGCCGTCGGCGGGGTCGTCAGGCATGGCGGTCAGCAAACCGGTGATCTCGTTGGCCGCTATCGCGCCGCCGCCATCAGTCGGCTGGACGTAGCTGATCGCGGCATCCCCACCCAGAAAGTGGTTCGTTACCCGAACCTGCTGGGCCACGTCACCATCGAGGAGCATTACCAGGTCTTCGCCGTCCTGATGGAAGGAGATCCGTGAACGGTCGATACCGCCGAGGAAGAAGACGGTATCCGTTCCTCCGCCGGTGTTGTCGATGACGTCCACGCCACCATTGGCCGAGTAGTAATAGTCATCACTGCCGGCGCCACCGGACAGCACGTCGTCACCGTCCTCGCCGTACAGGATATCGTGCCCGGCTCCACCGAAGAGCTGATCCGCCCCCGATCCCTGACCGGTGCCGTCCCCGCCATACAGCGTGTCGTCACCGCTGCCGCCTTCGAGCCGGTCGGCCCCCGCAAAGGCCCATAGCGTATCGTCGCCTTCCAGGCCCTGGAGCAGGTCGTCCGTTGCATAAGCCGACAGCTCATCGTCCCCGCCCGTGCCGACAACAGCGGTGGCGAACTCGCCCGTCACGCCCTTGGCCGCAACGATGTCGGCAATGTGCCGGGTATCCAGCATTGCCCCACCATTGGGCTGGACGTAATCGATTGCGGCATCGCCCCCCAGGAAATGGTCGAGCACGCGTACGGACTGGGTCGAATCGGCATCCACGGTAATCAGGAGATCATCGCCGTCACGGATGAAATTCAGCCGATCAGCGCCGACGTCGGAGAAAAACACCCCGTCGTAACCACCGTCGCGATTGTCGATGGTGTCGGCCCCCTGCCCGCTCCCGTGGACGTACTTATCGTCCCCCAGGCCGCCGGTCAGGTGATCATCGCCGGTATCGCCCCGCAACTGATCGTTACCGTCTCCGCCAAGAAGGACGTCGTCCGCATCACCACCGGACAGGTAGTCGTCTCCCGATCCTCCCTCGAGGTAATCGGCACCTTCATCACCGAACAGGTTGTCCGCACCGGCACGGCCGAAGAGACCATCTTCGCCGAGGCCACCGCTAAGACTATCCGCGTCGGCTCCACCGTCCAGCATGTCACTGCCGTCACGTCCCTGCAGATTGTCCTCGCCGATACCGCCGATCAGTTGATCGTTACCCGCTTCACCGTCCAGATAATCATCACCGGCCTCGCCATGGAGCACGTCATCACCAGCTCGCCCCCAAACCTGATCGTCGCCGGCACCGGCATATAGCCGCTCGTCCAGCGCGCGATAGCCGGACAACGTATCGGCGGAAGCCGTGCCATATGTCACCACCGCAGCCTCGACGTCGGAATCGGTCAGCTCGGTGGCATCCTCGAACACGAAGCGGTTGACCTTGAAGTGTTCCGTGGGCTCCTCGAACCAGCGCTCGATGGTGATGCGGTCCGCCCCGTTGGCGTGCTGAATGACGAGATCATCACCGTGTCGCTCAAAGGCCAGATCGGTCACGGCGATGCCGGCCCCGAATGAGAGGGTGTCCCGCGAGGGATCGACGTTGCTGTAGGACTCCCCCGCCCGGCGTTCGATCAACCGGTCCTGACCATCGCCGAGCCCGAACCGGTACGTGTCGTCAGCGAAGGAACCATAGAGCGTGTCGTCTCCCGTTCCGCCCTCAAGGAACGAGCCCATGCCGGATATCCAGGGATCCCCGTTCGCCGTAAGCTCGTCATCACCGGCACCACCGAGCAACTCGTCCCTTCCCAGACCGGTGAGCGTGTCGTCACCATCTCCACCGGAAAGCAGCCCTGTTCCGTTCAGGGTGTCGCCACCGTCACCGCCGTAGAGCGAGCCGTTACCCCGTAACGTATCGCCGCCAGCACCGCCTTCCAGCAGGTCCACACCTGTCCCGCCGTCAAGCGTGTCGACACCGGCACCGCCACGCAGAGTGTCATCTCCCGTACCTCCCTCCAGCGTGTCATCACCAGCACCGCCTTCCAGGACATCCTCGCCGTAGTTGCCAAAAAGCGAATCGCCATCGACGCCTCCCACAAGGTGATCGCCCCCCTGGCCGCCGATCAGCGTATCGGCCCCGGAACCTCCGTAGACCTCGTCGTCTCCGGCGGCGGCGGTCACCGTATCGTCCCCCGCGAGCGCCTGAATAACGTCCGCGTCGGCGTGCCCCTGGATGACGTCACCCCCGGTCGTCCCCGCGATGGCCTGCAGCTTGATGGTGTCGTAGTCCCAGATTGCGCCATCGGCGAACTCAATCGACTCCAGAGGCGTGCCCCCCTGAACCCCGGCCTCATCGGAAAACTGACCGAGCACACGCGCAAGGACCACACCGGTACCCAGGCGGACCACCAGATCCCCACCGTCCCGACGCAACACAACATCGGCGGACGAGGTGTCGGTCAGTCGCAGCCGATCGTTACCCTGTGTATCGAAAATCCGGTCGGCCCCGTCGGCCGCCGCCATTTCGTAGACGTCATCGCCCTGGCCGCCTTCAAGGCGATCGCCACCGGCACCACCAATCAACGTGTCTCCGCCGACTTCGCCGTACAGCGTATCGGCACCGGCGTCCCCGTAAAGCGAATCTGCACCGTCACGCCCATATAGCGTGTCGCTTCCGGCACCGCCCGTTATCGCATCGTCTGCAAGATGGCCCTCAAGAACGTCGTCGCCCGCCGATCCCTGCAATACGAGCTCGTTCAAATCGCTCAGGTTCCAGACGGTCCCGTCGCTGAACCGGACTGCCTGAATGGTGGAGTCGTTGCGGGTCTCGTCGCGGAAATGCCCACGAATAGTGACCTGGTCCGTTCCATTGACGTTGAGTAGCAACAGATCGTCGCCTCGACGGCGGGCATGGATATCGTCGGGCGCGATCGCGGCGGAGAACTCGACCTCTTCCTGACGACCGGCCGTGGTATCGAAGGCGTTTATCTCATCCGCACCATGGCCGCCATGAAAAACGTAGGTATCGCTTCCTGCGCCGCCTTCCAGCGTGTCATCCCCCTGACCGCCGGTAAGGCGGTCATCGCCACCGCGCCCGAAGATCACGTCATCCCCGGCCTCGCCGTCAATCGCGTCCGCCACTTCATAGCCAATGAGCGTTTCCGACGCATCCGTCCCGGCAAGCACCGCCTGTTTGACATGGTCGACGTCCCACACCGTGCCGTCAGAGAAGCGCAACTCCTCGACGCGACTCTCACCGCTATTGGCATCGTTGCGAAAGTAATCGTCGACGGTCAGCCGATCCGTTCCATCACCGAGGGAAACAACCAGATTGTTGCCGGATCGACGCAACGTCACATCCGAGGGCGGGACATCGGTATCGAACTCAACGGCATCCACCTTGGTGGACGCGGGGTTATAGGTCCGCTCGTCAACGGTATCGCTACCCGAACCGTACCCGAACCGGTACACGTCACTGCCATAGCCACCATCGAGACGGTCGTTGCCCGCACCACCGCTTAGGACATCATCACCGCCTCCCCCCTGGAGATCGTCGTCGCCATCAGCGCCCGAGAGCGTGTCCACACCGTTGCCTCCCTGGAGCGTGTCACCTCCGGCCCCGCCATCCAGGCTGTCATCGCCTTCCTCACCGTAAAGCCGATCGGCACCCGAACCTCCCGAGAGCGTGTCGTTCCCACCACGACCACGGATGCTGTCGTCCCCTGCCGCACCATCGAGCGTGTCATCCGTATCGTAGGCGATGACCTCGTCGTCACCATTTCCCGTTACCAGCGTCCTCTGCTTGACGTCGTCAACGGTCCAGATCGAACCATCGCCGAATCGAAGCTCTTCCACGCGGTAAGCCCCGGTCAAGGCGTCACCCCAGAAGTAGTCATCGATCGTCACCGAATCGGTGCCACCATTCAGCTCGATACGCAGGTCATTGCCCGTGCGCACCAGCGCCACGTCCGACGAAGCGATATCACTGTCGAACTGCACTGCATCCAGCTTGGTTTCCCCGGGCTGGTAGGTGTAGTTCCTTATCCTGTCGTGCCCACCCCCGTGACCGAATCGATAGACGTCATTCCCGGCATCACCGGACAGCCAATCATCGCCGGCGCCGCCTTCCAGGATGTCGTCGCCATCACCTCCCGAGAGGCGATCGTAGCCGGCACCGCCTGATAACGTATCCGCACCCTCCTCGCCGTAAAGCCGATCGTCCCCGGCACTCCCGCGTAGGGTATCGTCACCGGCACGGCCATAGATCGTGTCATCTCCGCCGGCACCATCGAGCGCAGTGTCCGTTGCATACCCGATAAGCGTCTCTGCGTCGTCGGAACTGACAAGCGCCTTTTGCTTGATGTCGTCCACCGTCCAGACAGTGCCGTCATTGAAACGGAACTCCTCGACACGGTATTCGCCGGTATTGGCATCATTGTGGAAATAGTTGGATACCTCCAGCCGGTCGACGCCATTCGCCAGCGACAGCACCAGATTGCTGGCGGATCGCCGGACGGCAACATCCGCCGGATCAACCTCGGCATCGAACAGGACCGCATCGGTCTTGTCGGTAGACTGGTGGTACTGGCTGTTGATCCGGTCGCTCCCAGACCCGACCCCGAAGTGGAAAAGATCGCTGCCTTCTCCGCCTCTCAGGTAGTCGTCGCCCACCCCACCAAACAGTTCATCGTCTCCGTCACCTCCGAAGACATAGTCGACACCGGCGCCGCCAATCAGCGTGTCATCGCCTTCGTCGCCACGCAGCTCATCGTTACCTGCCCCACCCGAGAGGGTGTCGTTACCCTCGTGCCCGTAAACGTGGTCATTGCCGTCACCGGCATCGATGACGTCGTCTGTCTCATAACCGATGAGCGTTTCAGTGGCGTCCCCACTCATCAAGACCGCCTGCCTGATATCCCCCACATCCCATACGGCACCGCTGTCAAAGCGCAGCGCCTCTATACGGGAGTGACGATCGTCGCCGTCATAGCTGAAGTGGTTCCGAACCGTCAGCGTGTCCGTGCCATCACCCAGTGTGATCAACAGGTCGTTCCCAGAACGCAAGAGGGCTACGTCCGCGGTGGTTACGCTTTCATCGAATACCACGATGTCCTGTTTGCCCGAGGTCCGGTCATAGCTCGCGATCAAATCCTGCCCCGAACCGAATCCGAAACGATAGGTATCGTCACCATAGCCGCCGTCCAGACGATCGTCTCCATCACCACCGTCGAGGACGTCGTCACCACGGCCGCCGTAGAGCCGGTCGTTCCCCGCATCCCCTTGCAGCAGGTCGTCTCCGGTATCACCGTACAGTCGATCATCGCCTGCGGCACCGCTCAGCCAGTCGTCGCCGTCGCGAGCGTCAAGACGATCCGCCTGTGCCCCTCCCAGCAATGTATTCCGCGAGGCACTTCCTTCTAGCTCGCCGGTTCCGGTAACCACGCCGAGCTCATCGAGGGTCGTCGCCAACGATTCAGTCAATTCCGGATTCGCGGCCAAATCGTCCAGCCGGGCGCGTAGATAGCCCTCCGCATCCCAACCCGTGTTTTGCAGCGACTCGCCGGCATATCGCGTCAGTTCGATCAGGTCGACCAGGGCGTTGATCGGATCGTTAGTATTCGCGGCATCCAGCCTGGACTCGAGCGCCGAGAAATCCACTCCGAACACCCCGGCGACCTCGTCGTAACTCCATTCCATTGATTCCAGGTATGGAGCAAGGCGGGTCTGTTTAATCAATCCCTCATAGACAGACGTACGGATAGCCTCGTACGACCGGTCGAGCATCTGTTTCTGCGCCGACGAAATCGACACATACGCGCGCCTGACACCGATGCGGGGCCCCGAACTCACGGTCGCCCGGCGCCCGGACGCAAACAACACACCGGAATTCTCCACCTCAACGAACGGCTGGCCGTTGAAACGCTCCAGCGTCGAGATCCACTCCGTTACCTGTTTCTGCTCGGCCTTGAGTTCCGCCAGGTGCGCCCGATCCTCATCGGACATGTCGCCCGGAGGCGCCATGTCACCCTCCAGGTAAGGCAGATAGTTCTCGTAGTCCCCCGCGCTCATTCCCGGCACCAGGTAGATAAGCCGGTAGCCCTTGTCTTCGGCCAGCTCCGCGCTACTCGACTGGTTCGAGGTGCGGGCCCAGGCCTTTACCAGGCCGTCCAACTGCGCGATCTGGCCGTCACGGGTGGACGCCTGGCTGTAATCGGTCAGCGTCTGGGCGAAACCGGATGACAGGCTCGCGGCCTCGCGCATATCACGGACCGACCCGGAACCGCGCATGGCAGGCAACGCTATCGCCTGCTCCGTTAACGTTACGGGGTCGGCGAATTCCCGGTAGAACGGGTTCTCGGCCAGATCGACGTCACCGCTACGGCCCGTGACCGATTCGATCTCGCCGGTCTCGCCGCTTGTCCAGGTGAAGCGCCCCACGTCAGCGATCTGGTTACCGTTTCCCAGCGCCTGACTGTGGGACTGCGCGTCGACATCCAGCGACGCGATACCCACCTCGTCCAGGCTCTGCAGCTCGTCGGCTTCCGAAATGCCGTTCTGATTCAGATCGCGCCAGATGCGCAACGCCGACCAGTGGGCGTCTTCGGAATCGACCCGCCCGTCCTCGTTAGTATCCTGTTCCGCGAGGGCCGCAAATCCGTCGGCCGCTTCGCTACCGTCCGCGAGAACCGTGCTGTCACCGAAGAGCTCCGCCCCGGAATCGACGGTGCCATTGCCGTTCCGGTCCAGCACCAGAAACCCGTCATCCGGCGCAACCCAGCCGCTGGCCGTCTTGACCCCATCGGCGTCATGGTCGAAATGGATAGGGCGCCCCGTATCGATTCCCACCGTTTCCAGGCCGTCTCCATCCAGATCGACCGTAAGGGGATCGCGCATCCGCACCCACCCGTACGCATTGAGGTAGCTGGAATTGGTATCGGGCATGATTCCAGCCGGATCCCACCACTCAAGAAAATCGGTCAGGCCCGAAACCGCCGAATCATAGACGTCCACAACAGGACCGCCAATTGTTTCCGCCCAGCTATCCGGGAGGAATTCATCAACCGCCATTCCCACCAACAAGGAAGCACCGCCAACTAACGCACCCGAAACAATAACGGGCAATCCCAAACTCGTCGCAACACCAGTCACCGCAGTCCCGACCAAGCCCCCCAAGACCGCGGAAACGGCATCCTGCCCCACCCCCTCTCCATCGCCTTGCACAACGTCCGAAAGTGCCTGCCCAAAGGAGAGCATCGAGCCGGAGAATCCGGCCAGCTTTCCCAGCCGCCCCGCCACCAGATTAAGCCTTTGACGGTTACTCAGCGTCCCGCCGTGTTTCGCAGCCTGACTCTCCGCATACGCCAGGGAATCCGAAATTTGGCCTTTCAGCGTTCCATAACTCTGACGCAACGCATCCTGCGTTGCCGGATCATTGGCCTTCTGCATCAAATGACGCATTTCCCGAAGCCTGGCCTGCTTCAGGCGATCACCAGCACTTTCCGCACTCTTCAATGCGTCGTTCAGCTTCCGCTCCGCGGCCGCAGTATCGAAACTCTCATTGGAGAACTGCGACAGCCCGTCCAGCACGGAACCTGCTGCAGCTTCACCCGAAATAGGCTGAGACTCTTCCTTGGCCATCAGTCATCTCCTTCGACTCTCAAGGGAAGAAAAAGGGAAATCAACGCCCCTCCCCAAATGCCCAACATCCCACCCATGACCCAATAAAAAAACATATACGCGAAGGTGATCCTAACAAGACTGTCGTGAAACACATCACTTGCTTCCCCGCGTGTAATACCGGGCGACCAGTGCAAAATAGCCACCAAAAACGCGAATACCCCTCCGCACACCCCAACCGCGTTTAATAACTTCCACCGACTGGGCTTGACATTCGGCCTGAATGCAACCGGATACAGAAAAAATGCCATTACCCCCAGAAACAGCCACCCTGACAGGTGAAGAAAAGCCAGCAGCGCCTCCAGGGCTGGCGCGGGCATGAAGTGGACGTCGTTCGTTAACCCGACCACGCTGGGAATCAGAGATGCCATCACATCGACAAACATCTGGACGCCGTCTGACCGGCCGATCGCCCGCCAGGGCAACAGACAAACGGTCGCCCAGTACGCCACGAAACCGGCATAGAGCCACTTCGATCCATACAGGTAGGGCAGGCGTTTATGATTCGGCCTGACTATCACTATTTCCCGACCGTCAGACTGCTTGGAGGCAGATTGGCGGTCATCACGGTCACTTTCATTCACGTCTAACGTTCCCTTGCGCTTTCATCCACGTGCTCAACCAGCGGTGCGAGGACAAAATCCAAAACCCGCCGTTGCCCTGTCTTTATTTCCAGCGATACGGTCATGCCCGGGCTGAGTGGAATCTGACGGCCATCGACTTCGATCCAGCTACGCTCTAGGGCGGCGGTCGTTTCATAGATGAGGCCACCGTTCTCCTGCGCGGTCGCGTCGTTGGAAACATGGGTCACCGTGGCGTGCAGGGTGCCGTAACGGGTGAAAGGGAATGTTTCCACCTTGACCTCGGCTGTCTGCCCTTCGTCGACAAAGCCGACGTCGCGATTCGCCAGCCAGGCCTGGACCTGCAGCTCCGCGCCTTCCGGGACGACACGCATCAGCTCCTGCGCCGGCTCGACCACGCCACCGGTAGTGTGAATCTTCAGCCCCTGTACGAAGCCCGAGATCGGTGCGCGGAGCGTGCTCCATTCGGCCCGGGCCATGGCCTTTCTCAACTCCTCCCGGGTCGTCGCTATCCGCTTCTGGGCATCCACCAGATCTGTGGCCACATCCTTCCGGAATTTCGCCCTTTGCGCGTCAATCCGGCGCCGGACGGCATCGATACGTGCGTCGAGTTCCACCAACCTGGCGTCCGTCGTGCGGATCTGCCCTGTGTGGTCCAGACGGGTGCGCTCCACGTCCAGGTACTCGAATTCGGAGGCCATGTCCCGGCTGGCCAGCGAATGCAGCGCGGCTGCACGCTTGGCAATGAGCGGAAGCGTGGATTCAAGCCGCCGCTTGTCCTGCGCGGTACTGTTCCGCTCCGCCCTGGCTCGCACGAGCTCGGCCTGCAGGGCCGCGACGGAGGCACGATGGTCCGCGAGTTCACCGCTCAAGAGTCGCTTTTGTGTGGCTACGGCGGCAGGGTCGGCCCCCTTCGGCCAGTCGGCCATCCCGGCCGCGTTCCTGTCGCTACCATCGACCGCGTCGATCTCCGCAAGTAATCGGGCACGGTCCAGGCGTGCGGCCATCAGCTGCTCCCTCAGGCGATTCCGGTCAGCGCGGCCGATCGTGGGATCGAACTCCACCAACACGTCACCGGCCTCGACGCGCTGCCCCTCGGCAACCCGGATAGCCCTTACGGTGGCCTGCTCCATGGGCTGAATGACCTTGACGTGGCCGGACGGCACGATCTTGCCGGTCGCCGTGGCGACAACGTCCACGTGCCCGACGTAGCTCCATACGACGGCGACGACGAAAACGCCGACAATCAGCCCGGTAATGACACGGCCGGCAGGGGACGGCGGCGTTTCCTGGACCTCCAGCGCTGCCGGCAGGAATTCCCGCTCCGTGCCATCTCGACGCCTGACGAGCGCCGTCGTTTTTCCTTCCCTGGTCGACATCCCTGTTTGCCTGCCCTCTGAAACGCCGGGGTAAATTACCGGCCACCGGCACCGGCCGCGGCGACTTCATCCGGAGCCGCGCTGTCCTGCAACGCCTGAAGCCGGGCGTAGTGACCTCCGTGGCGCAGCAGCTCAGCATGACTCCCTGATTCCACTACACGGCCCTTTTCCATGACGATGATGCGGTGCGCGTCTCTCACGGCGCTGAGCCGGTGCGCGATGATGAACACCGTCCGGCCGCGCACGATCCGCCGCATGTTCTGCTGGACGAGACGTTCCGACTCGTAATCGAGCGCGCTGGTGGCCTCATCGAAAACCAGGATCTTCGGATCCATGATCAGCGCCCGTGCAATGGCAATACGCTGACGCTGGCCACCGGAAAGATTGGCGCCGTGCTCCCCGACCATGGTGTCGTAGCCTTCCGGCAATTCCAGGATGAAGTCATGGGCCCCGGCGAGCTTCGCCGCGGCAATCACGCGTTCCATTGAGAGCCCCGGGTCGGCGAGCGCGATGTTCTCCCGCACCGTTCGATTGAACAGCCGGCTTTCCTGCAGCACGACACCGATATTCCGCCGCAGCCATGCAGTGTCGACCATGCGCAGATCGACGCCGTCCACGAGTACGCGCCCCGACTCGGGCACATGCAGTCGCTGTATGAGCTTGGTCAGTGTGCTCTTGCCGGAACCCGATCGGCCGACAATACCGATGACCTCGCCGGGCTCGGCATGGAGGCTGAGGTCGGAGAGGATTTCAGGCGTATCCGGCCGATAGCGGAAGGTGACATGCTCCAGGCGGACGTCGCCCCTGACGGAGGGCAGGGCGGCCCGGTTGGGGTTGTATCCCGGCTCCGCGGGCGCGTTGAGTATGTCCCCCAGCCGCTCTATGGAAATGCCGGCCTGCTGAAAGTCCTGCCAGAGGCGGACGAGCCGGAGTATCGGTCCGCTGACCCGTCCGGCAAGCATATTGAATGCGACAAGCTGGCCGACGGTCAGCTCTGCGTCGATCACCAGCCGGGCACCGATCCACAGGATCAGCAGCGTCGTGAGCTTGTTGATGAAGCTGGCCGACTGGTTGGCGACGTTCCCCAGGTTGGTGGCACGGAAACTGGCCCGGACGTAGCCGGCCAGCTGCTCCTCCCAGCGGGCTCGCATCTGGGGCTCCACCGCCATGGCCTTGATCGTTTCAACGCCGCTCACCGATTCGACGAGGAAGGCCTGGTTCTCCGCGCCACGCCGGAACTTCTCGTCCAGCCGTGCACGCAGAACGGGCGTCATCAGAACGGAGAGGATCACGTATAGCGGAATACTGCCCAGAACGACCATCAGCAGCGTCGGGCTGTAGAAGTACATGACCACCAGAAAGACGAGCGTGAAAAACAGGTCGATGACCAGCGTTAACGCCGACCCGGTGATGAAGTTGCGGATGGTCTCCAGCTCCCGCACGCGGGCCACGGAGTCCCCGACACGCCGGGCCTCGAAATAGCTGACCGGAAGCGAGAGCAGGTGCCGGTACAGCCGCGCCCCCAGTTCGACATCGATCCGGTTGGTCGTGTGGGAAAACAGATAGGTCCGCAGCCCGCCGAGCACCACGTCGAACAGCGCGACGATCAGAAACCCGGCGGCAAGGACATCGAGCGTCGTCAGCCCCTTGTGAACCAGGACCTTGTCGACAATGACCTGAAAGAACAACGGCGTGACCAGCGCAAAGAGCTGGATGAAGAAAGAGGCGACCAGCACCTCACCGAGAATACGGCGGTAACGCGCGATGACAGGCAGGAACCAGCGGATGTCGAACCGCCGGCGCAGTTCCTCGGCGAGGGCGCGGCGGGTGATCAGAATGGCGCGGCCCGTCCATTCCGCCTGAAAGTCCTCGACGTTTACGGAACGTGGGCGGCCTTCCCGCGGATCGTGGATCAGAACGCGATCATCGCCTACCCGGGCCAGGACGACGAAAGTCCCATCCGTCAACTCGGCGATCGCCGGCAAAGGCATGGTGGCGAGGCGCAATGCCCGCCCGTGGGCACGCTTGGCCCTGAGACCGAGAGTGCGCGCCGCCCTGATCAGGGTCAGCGGGTCCACCGTCTCACCGGCTGGAGAGAACTCCCGCCTGAGCTGGCGCTCGTCTGCCGGCAGCTGGTAGTAACGTGAAACCAGCCTCAGACACGCAAGGCCGGTGTCGACGGCCCCTACCGAGGGCTCTTCCGTGTCACCCACAACAACATCCCTGTTCATCCTCGACGGAGAAACTGTCTATAACAGTAGCCGATGCCATCCTTGGAGCATCGACCGTTTGTCAGTTTTTTGCGTCTCTAGCCCCCTGTGTACAGGGTGACACCCCAGTCGCGCAACGCGCGGGGCAGCGCGGCATCGCCCTGAAACAACGATAGGCGGCCCCCATTTGGGCTGCGCCGACATACAGCGGTTATACTTAGAGGTTTACTACGGAACCTTCTCGCATGCCAGCACGCGCCGCCGTCGGCCTCGGCACGCTCGCGGTCATCACGCTCGTCAGCCTGTGCGCGGCGATCTCCTCGGGGAGTGTCGCGGTCGCGCCGCACGACGTGTGGCTGGCGGTGACCGGGGGCGGGGCCTCCGATACCGCGGCCACCGTGATCCGTGAGCTGCGCATGCCCCGCGCGGCGGCGGGCTTCGTTACCGGCGGGCTGCTGGCGCTGGCCGGTGCGCTGATGCAGGTGCTGCTGCGCAACCCCCTGGCGGACCCGTACGTGCTCGGTATCTCCGGCGGCGCAGCGGTGGGGGCACTGGGCTCGACCCTGCTCGGCCTGGGCGCGTTCTGGATGTCCGGCAGCGCCTTCGCCGGTGCGGCTATCACCATGGTCCTGGTCTTCGGGCTCTCCCACGGCCACGGTGGCTGGACGCCGACCCGGCTGCTGCTCAACGGCGTGGTGGTCGCCGCCGGCTGGGGCGCGGTGGTGAGTTTCCTGCTCTCGGTGGGACCGCCCACGGAGCTGCGGGGGATGCTCTTCTGGCTGATGGGCGACCTCGCCGGGGCGGGCTCGGCGGGCTGGCCCGCGGCGGTCCTGGCGATCGGGCTGGCGGCCACGCTGGCGGTGGCGCGGGATCTCAACCTGCTCGCCCGCGGCGAGCTCCAGGCCCAGGCGCTGGGCGTGGCCATCGGCCGGCTGCGCCTGCTGATCTACGTGCTCGCCTCGCTGCTCACGGCCACGGCGGTCACCGTCGCCGGGACGGTGGGCTTCGTCGGGCTGGTGGTGCCCCACCTGCTGCGGCTGGTGATGGGCAGCGACCACCGCGTGCTGCTGCCCGGCTGCGTGCTCCTCGGCGGCAGCTTCATCGTGCTCGCGGACACGCTGGCACGCACGGCCTTTGCGCCGCAGCAGCTCCCCGTTGGCGTGTTCTCGGCGTTCATCGGGGTGCCGGTGTTCCTGTTCCTGCTCTATCGCGGCGGCCGGGGAGCGGCGTGATGGCAGTCCTGGAGGCCGACAGCCTGGACGTACGCATCGCCGGCCAGGGCGTGTGCACCGCGCTGAGCGTCGCCCTCCAGCCCGGGCAGTGCTGGGGCATACTGGGCGCCAACGGCACCGGCAAGACCACGCTGCTGCACACCCTGGCCGGCCTGCGCCCGGCCCAGGGCGGCGAGCTGCGCCTGGACGGCGAGTCCCTGCCGCGCATCCGGCGGCGGGCGCTGGCGCGGCGGCTGGGGCTGATGCCCCAGGACAGCCACGACGCCTTTCCCACCACGGTGCTGGAGACGGCGCTGATCGGCCGTCACCCGTGGCTCGGGACGTGGGAATGGGAAGGCCGGCAGGACACCGCGCTGGCGGAGGCCGCGCTGGCCGACGTGGGGCTCGCCAGCCTGGCGGACCGGCCGGTGAACACGCTCTCCGGCGGCGAGCGCCGACGCCTCGCGCTGGCGACCCTGCTCACCCAGGACCCGGAGATCGCGCTGCTCGACGAACCGAGCAACCACCTCGACCTCCATCACCAGATCCGCGTGCTCGAGCTGATCACCGCCCGCGGCCGGGAGCAGGCGCGCACGGTGGTGATGAGCCTGCACGACATCAACCTGGCCGCGCGCTTCTGCGATCACGTCCTGCTGCTGTTCGGTGACGGGCAGGCGTGCTTCGGCGAGACGTCGGACGTGCTCAACGAGACGGTGCTGGAACGCCTCTACGGCCACCCGATCCGCATCGTCGACGACGGCGAGCGGCGCGCCTTCCTCCCCGCCTGAATCCAACGGCGCATTCGATCGCCGGGGAAAAACGGCGGTTACGGTAGCCAGCGGCCCGAGGGACGGGATCAGCGGCCGTTCGTGTGGACCAGCATTGCCGGCGTACGACACGACCGCGGCTGTCGGTTGCCAGGAGCAACCGACCTACCCGAACTACGGCCACCCGATCCGCATCATCGACGACGGCGAGCGGCGGGCCTTCCTGCCGGCCTGAATCCGACGGCGCATTCGATCGCCGGGGAAAGAATGGCGGTTACGGTAGCCACCGGCCCGAGGGACGGGATCAGCGGCCGTTCATGTGGACCAGCATTGCCGTCGTGCGACACGACCGCGGCTGTCGGTTGCCAGGAGCAACCGACCTACCCGAACCGAAGCCGACCGCGCGTTCCCACGGGAAATGACCCGGGTCGGCCTGTCGTGTGAATCCAGCGCCGCACACGCGCCGGTCGTGCACCGCAAGGCGTGCGACATCCAGGTGGTCTCGCGGGAATGTCGCACACGGCCCGCAGCCGTGCGCGACTTACGCGGGCCCCCGCCGCGTCAGCCCTCGCGGTAGCGGCCCGGCACCCACAGGAGGTCGCCGTCGCCCTCGCTGGCGTTGACGTGGCGCGCGGCGACGAAGAGGTAGTCGGAAAGGCGGTTGACGTAGCCCAGCGCCGCCTCGTTGATGCGGCTCTCGCGCTGCAGGGTGACCAGCTTGCGCTCGGCGCGGCGGGCGACGGTGCGGGCCATGTGCAGGTGGGCGGCGCGGGCGACGCCCCCCGGCAGGATGAACGAGCGCAGCGACTCCAGCTCGGCGTTGTAGGCGTCGATGCAGCCCTCGAGCCACGCCACCTGCGCGGGGTCGAGGCGCAGGGGCTCGTGCTTGAGCGCCGCCTCCATGGGCGTGGCCAGGTCGGCGCCGAGGTCGAAGAGGTCGTTCTGGATGCGCTCCAGCTCGGTCTCCAGCCGTCCCGCGGCACCGACACGCGCGAGGCCGATGGTGGCGTTGAGCTCGTCGATGGTGCCGTAGGCCGCCACCCGGGGCGCGTCCTTGGGCACGCGGCTGCCGTCGACGAGGGCGGTGTCACCGGCGTCGCCGGTTCGTGTGTAGATCTTGGTCAGACGGACCATGGTGCACGCCTCTCTCCGGCCGGGCCCGCGGCCCGGCCTTGCTGTCCCGTTTGCGTCGCTGGGCGCGTCAGATCACCGGGGTCTCGCGGTAGGTGCCCCAGATCTCGCGCAGGGTCTCGACGATATCACCCATGGACGCGCCCGCCTTCACCAGCTCGATGGTCACCGGCATGATGTTGCGCGACTCGTCCTCGGCGGTCTCCCGCAGCTCCTCGATGAGCCGCTGCACCTCGGCCTCGTCGCGCTCCTGGCGCACCCGCTCGAGCCGCTCGATCTGGCGGCGCTCCGTCTCCGGGTCGTGGGGATGGGTCTCGATGTCGACCTTCTCCTCCTCCTCGACGAAGCAGTTGACCCCGATCACCGGCCGCTCGCCGCTCGCCTTGCGGATGGCGAAGTCGTAGGCGGAGTCGGCGATCCCTTTCTGGAACCAGCCGTCCTCGATGGCCTTGAGGGTGCCGCCCATCTCGTCGACCTTGGCCAGTATGCTGTTGATCTGGCGCTCCATCTCGTCGGTGAGGGACTCCACGTAGTAGGAGCCGCCAATGGGGTCGATGACCTGGTCCACGCCGGTCTCGTAGGCGATGACCTGCTGGGTACGCAGGGCGATGCGCATGGCCTCCTCGGTGGGGATGGCGAAGGCCTCGTCCATGCCGTTGGTGTGCAGCGACTGGGCCCCGCCGAGCACCGCGGAGAGCGCCTGGAAGGCGGTGCGCACGATGTTGACCTGGTACTGCGGCTTGGTCAGGGTCGCCGCGGCGGTCTGGGCGTGGAAGCGCAGGCGGCAGGACTCGGGCTTCTGCGCCCCGAAGCGCTCGGCCATGATCTTGGCGTACACCCGGCGGGCGGCACGGAACTTGGCGATCTCCTCGAAGAAGTCCGCCTGGCTGACGAAGAAGAACGACAGCCTGGGCGCGAAGTTGTCCACGCTCACGCCCGCCTTGATCGCCTCCTCGACGTACTGGATGGTCGTCGCCATGGTGTAGGCGACCTCCTGCACGGCGGTCGCCCCGGCCTCGGAGATGTGGTAGCCGGAGATGTTCACCGGGTTGTAGCGGCGCATGTGCTCGGCGCCATACTGGATGCAGTCGCGCACCAGGCGCACCGACGGCCGCACCGGGTAGATCCACTCCTTCTGGGCGATGTACTCCTTGAGGATATCGTTCTGGATCGTGCCCGAGAGGTCGTTGAGGTCGTAGCCGCGCTTCTGGGCCAGGGCGATGTACATCGCGTACAGGATCCAGGCCGAGGGGTTGATGGTCATCGACACCGAGATCTTGGTCAGGTCGATGCCCTCGAACAGCGTCTCCATGTCCGAGAGGGTGTCGATCGCCACGCCCTCGCGGCCGACCTCGCCGTGGCTCATGCCGTGGTCGGAGTCGTAGCCCATGAGGGTGGGCATGTCGAAGTCCACCGACAGCCCCGTCTGCCCCACCGAGAGCAGGTACTTGAAGCGCTCGTTGGTCTCCGCGGCGGTGCCGAAGCCGGCGATCTGCCGCATGGTCCAGTGCCGGCCGCGGTACATCGTCGGGTAGGGCCCGCGGGTGAACGGGTAGCGCCCGGGCAGGCCGATGTCGGCGTAGTCCGTGTCGGCGATGTCCACCGGCGTGTAGACGCGGTTGACCGGCAGCCCGGCCCCGGTGCGGTACTCGCTCCGGCTCTCGGGCATGCGGCGGATGAAGCCCGCGACCTCGTTGTCTTCCCAGTCGCGGCGCTCGGCGTCGATGCGCGACACCGCGGCATCGTTGTACAGCTCACTCGTCATAACGAATCCTCTCCTTGACCGTGTCCAGCAGTTCCAGGGCGGCCCCGTGCGGGTCCAGCTCACGCTCGACGACGCGCTCGAGCATGGCGTCGATGCGCTCCGGGTGGGCCCGGAGGAAGCTGTCGCGCACGATCTCCTCGGCGATCTTGACGACCCGGGTGCTCGCGATGCGGCGGCGCCGGGTATCGATCTCGCCGGTGCGGTTAAGGTGTTCCCGGTGGCGGTCCAGGGCGGCGAGCAGCTCGTCGAAGCCGCTCCCCTCCTCCGTGCTCGTGGGGATGACCGGCACGTGCCAGGCGTCCGGCCCCTCGGGCATGCTCATCATCAGCATGGACTTGAGCTCGCGGACGGTGCGGTTGGCGTCCGGCCGGTCGGCCTTGCTGACCACGTGCACGTCGGCGATCTCCAGGATCCCCGCCTTGATGGCCTGGATGTCGTCACCCAGCCCGGGGGCATTGACCACGACGGTGGTGTGCGCGGCGCGCACCACGTCCACCTCGTCCTGGCCCACACCCACGGTCTCGATGAGCACGACGTCGAAGCCGCCGGCGTCGAGCACGTCCACCGCGTCCAGGGCCGGACGGGCGAGCCCGCCGAGGCTCCCGCGGGTGGCCATGCTGCGGATGAACACCCCCGGGTCGCTCACCAGCTCCGACATGCGGATGCGATCGCCGAGGATCGCGCCGCCCGAGAACGGGCTGGACGGATCGATGGCGATCACCGCGACCCGCCGGCCACTGCCGCGCACCGTGCGCGCCAGCTCGCTGACCAGCGACGACTTGCCCGCCCCGGGCACGCCGGTGATGCCGACCACGTGGGCGCGGCCGGTGCGCCGATACAGCGCCGCCAGGGCGTCCCGGCACTCGCGCTCGCCGCCCTCGGTGCGGGTGATCAGCCGCGCCATGGCCCGGAGATCACCGTCGCACACGCGCTCGGCGAGCGCCTCGGAGGCGATGCGCTCAGCCATCGGTGCCGCTCCCGGCGCGCCGGTTGAGCGTGCGGTAGAGATCGCGGTCGTCGATCACGCGCTTGGCCTTGAAGTCGGTGCGCTCGAAGGTGCCGGGGGAGACCACCTCAATGGCCACGCGCAGGCCGAGCACCCGGTTCAGGGCGGCGGCCGCGGTCTCGCTGAAGCGCTCCATCGCCGGCGCCCCCGCCGACTCCGTGGCCGTGTCCGCCTCCACCTGCACGGCGAGCTCGTCCATCACGCCCTCGCGGGAGACGACGATGCGGTGCTCGCCGCCGTAGCCAGCCAGCTCCGTGAGCACGGCGGCGATCTCGCTGGGGTACACGTTCTCGCCACGGATCTGGAACATGTCGTCGATGCGCCCGTAGATGCCCTGGGGCAGGCGCGGATAGGTCCGGCCGCAGGGGTTGTCCTCCATCACCCAGTGGGTGAGATCGCCGGAGAACAGCCGGATCATGGGCTGGGAGGTGCGCTCCAGGGTGGTGTAGACCGGCGTCCCCTGGCTGCCGTAGGGCACGCGGCGGAAACTCTCGGGATCACAGACCTCGGTGTAGACGATGTCCTGCCACAGCAGCATGCCGTCGGTGTCGGCGCTGCCGGCACCGTGCATCCACGGGGTGACCTCGGCCATCGTGCCGCAGTCAACCACCCGCGCGCCGAAGGTCTCGGCGATACTGTCGCGGATCCCCGGGATGGAGCCGCCGGGTTCGCCGGAGAAGAACATCACGCGGATGCCGAACTCCCGCGGGTCCACGCCCTCTTCGCGGGCGACCTCGGCGAGGCGCTGGGCGTACGAGGGCGTGCTGTAGAAGCCGGCGGGCTGCATCATGCGCAGCCAGGTCACCGCGCGGGAGGTCATCCCCGGCGCGCCGGCACCGAACGGGAAGGCCTTGCAGCCGAGCCGCTCGGCGCCGATGAGCGCCCCCCAGGAGCCCATGTACAGGCTCAGGATGGCGGCGACGAACACCGTGTCCCCCGGGCGCAGGCCCATGCCCCACATGATCCGTGCATGATTGTTGGCGATGGTGTCCCAGTCCGAGCGGGAGATGCCGAACACCGTGGGCCGCCCGGACGTCCCCGAGGTCCCGTGGATGTGGTGCACCTCGGAGTCCGGCACGCACAGGTAGTCGCCGAAGGGCGGATTGGCGCCCTGGGAGGCGCGCAGCTCGTCCTTGGTGACCACCGGCACCCGCTCGAAGTCGGCGAGGCTGCGGATGTCGTCGGGGTGGATCCCGGCCTCGGACCACTTCCGCCGGTAGAACGGCGCGTGCTCCCAGGCGTAGTGCATGACCTCGCGGAGTCGCCCGACGATGGCCTCGTCACGGCGCTCCGGGTCCATGGTCTCGCGCTCCGGGAACCAGTAGCGCTGGTCCGGCGCGGGGAAGTAGGTCCCGTCGTAGCGCGGCGGGAACTGCCACTGCTCCATGATCTCCTCCTCCAGCTCTGTCGTTATGTCGTATCGCGCCGCAGGCCGGCTGCCGTCAGCGCGGACCGCGCTCGGCGACCAGCGAGCGGAAGGCGTCGACGATCTCCTGGGGCGGGGTGTCCTGGAGCAGGACCTTCGAGACACCGATGCGCTCGAGCTCGGTGACGTCCTCGTCGGGGATCACCCCGCCGCCGGCAACGATGATGTCCTCGCCGCCCTTCTCGCGGAGCAGTTCCAGCACCCGCGGAAAGACGGTCATGTGCACGCCCGAGAGCAGGCTGATGCCGAGGATGTCCACGTCCTCCTGCAGGGCGGCATCCACGACCTCCTCGGGGGTGCGGTGCAGGCCGGTGTAGACGACGTCCATACCCGCATCCCGCAGGGTCCGGGCGACGATCTTCACACCGCGGTCGTGGCCGTCGAGGCCGACCTTGGCCAGGAGTACCCGGATGACCGGTTCGCTTTGAGCCATTTCCTCTCCTCCTCGTTGTGTTCTCACGATTTAGGCCGACTGCCGCTCGGCGGCCTCCTGCAGCCAGCCCGAGGCCTCGTCGGCATGCGCGCGGGCCAGCCGCTCCGCTGACGCCGCATCGCCGTCGGCGATGGCCCGATAGATACGTTCGTGCTGGTCCCAGATGGGACCCTGGTTGGCCACGTCATCGATGACCTGGTGCATCACCCGGCGGGTGTGGTGCCACTGGGTGGCCATCACCTCCAGGATCCGGGCGTTACCGGCTGTCTCGTAGATCAGCCAGTGGAACTCCTCGTCCGCCGAGATCAGCAGCGGCACGTCATGGGCGGCGAGCGCCGAGCGGCCGTCGTCCAGGACCCGCTGACCCTCGCGGCGGAAGCGGGCGTCGCAGCGGCGTGCCGCCTCCCCCGCCGCGATCAGATCGATCCCGGCGCGCAGGCCGTAGAGCTCGCGGACCAGCTCCGAGGTCAGCGGCGCGACGCGCAAGCCACGCCGTCCGGCCGGGCAGAGAAAGCCCTCCGCCTCCAGCCGCTTGAGCGCCTGGCCCACCGGCAGACGCGAGACGTCGAGACGCGCCGCGACCCCTTCCTGGGTCACCCGCTCGCCCGGCGGCAGCGTCCCCTCGCAGATCGCATTGAGGACCGCGTCGTAGACCAGCTCCGGCAGCGGTTTGGGGGTGTCGATCCGTTGCATCAGCGCGAGTCCTCCATCGTTCCTGCCTCCTGCCCAGTCGTGTCCCCGCGCCGGCGGCGCAGCCGCTCGAGCACCCGCCGCCGGCCGGCGTCGTCCAGCTCCGGCCAGGCCGCGATCTCATCGAGCGTGCGGCCGCAGCCGCGGCACTGCGCACCGGTCTCGTCCAGGGCGCAGACCCCGATGCACGGGGAGGGGACATCAGCCATCGGCATCACCGTCCTTATGCATTCGGAATACTGTATACAGTAATCAAAAAAGCGCGTAAACCCCTGACACATCGTCCCTGTACACCGGTTTTGCCGGGTTCGAACGCCCCCGAGAGCGCCCCCGCAGGGCTCAACCCGACGTTGACCCCCCTGCCGTTTGCCGGTACGTTCCTGCCTTCCAATCGCTTCAGGTTCCCGTGATCACGCCACGGGTTAAACGGGAAGCCGGTGCGCCGTCAGTCGACGGCAAGGCCGGCGCTGCCCCCGCAACGGTAAGCGAGTCGGGGCGCCGTCACGGCGCGCCACGGGTCGAATTCCGCCACTGCGTCGCTGCGACGTGGGAAGGCTCGACCCGCGACCCCCAGGTCGGACTCGCGAGCCCGGAGACCGGCCTGTAGCGCATCCGTCGACGCCGCGGGGGGCGGTGTCCGGGTTGCCGGCCCTCTAATGCGTCGTCTCCCCGCCGCCCTCCCGCGCCGCTCATCACGAACATGCGCGGGTGTGCGCATCAGGGGGGAAGACAATGAGAACCCGAACCAGCCTCGTCGTGGCCGCCGCCGTCGGTGCCACGTTCGCCACCACCGTCCAGGGCGCCGAGGTCACCGCCCCGGTCCAGGTCACTGCGACCCGGACCCCGATCACGGCGGACGACGCCCTCGCCGCCGTGGACGTGATCACGCGTGAGGACATCGAGGGGCGCCAGCCCGCCGACGCCGTCGAGCTGCTGCGCGATCTGGCCGGCGTATCCATCAGCCGCAACGGCGGGCGCGGCAAGTCCGCCAGCGTCTATCTGCGCGGCACCGAGAGCGACCATACCCTGGTCCTGATCAACGGCGTGCGCATGGGCTCGGCGACCCAGGGCAGCACCCCGCTGGAGCAGATCCCGGTAAGCCAGATCCGGCGTATCGAGGTGGTGCGTGGCCCCCGGGCGAGCCTCTACGGCGCGGACGCCATCGGTGGCGTCATCCAGATCTTCACCGACCGCGATTCCACCCACGCCCGGGTCGCCGCCGGCAGCCAGCACACCTGGGAGGCCGGTGTCGGCGTCGCCCGGGAGATCGGCCGCGGCGGCTTCGGTATCAACCTCTCCGGCGAGTCCACGCAGGGCTTCGACGCCACCGACGAGCGGGCGTTCAGCCACGAGCCGGACCGCGACGGCTACGACAGCCGTTCGCTGAGCGCCAACGGCCACTACGACGTCACCGATGCCCTGAGCCTCCGTGGCCAGGTGATGCGCACCGAGGGCGACAACGAGTACGACGCGGGCACCGACGAGACCGTGCAGCAGTCGGTCAATGCCACCGCCGACTGGCGCCTCTCCCCGATGTGGCGCTCGCAGCTGTCCGTGGGCCGCGCGCTGGACGACTACGACCTGCGCCCGGAGACCGACGACCGCTACACCACCACCCGGGACAGCGTCACCTGGCAGAACGATCTCTTCCTCTCGGAGGACCTGATCACCACCGTCGGCGTCGATTACTACGACGACCAGGTCGACAGCACCACCGACTACGACCGCACCAGCCGGGACAACCTCGCGGCCTTCCTCCAGCAGCAGTGGTTCGCCGGGCCCTTCGACCTTCAGGGCGCCGTGCGCTACGACGACAACGAGGTCTACGGCGGCGAGACCACCGGCAGCGTCGCCGCGGGCTACCGCCTGACGCAGAGCATGCGCACCTATGTCTCCTGGGGCACCGCCTTCAAGGCGCCGAGCTTCAACGACCTCTATTACCCGGGCTACTTCGGCATGTACCAGGGCAACCCGGACCTCGACCCGGAGAAGTCGCAGAGCTGGGAGCTCGGGCTCAAGGGCGGCCACGACTGGCGCTGGGACGTGGCGGCCTTCCAGACCCATATCGACGACCTGATCGCCCTGTCCGAAGACAGCTCGACCTACGTCAACGTCGACGAGGCCCTGATCCGCGGCGTCGAGGGCACGGTGCGTGGCAGCGTGGCCGGCTTCGACACCCGCCTGACCGCCACCTGGATGCACACCGAGGACGAGGACACCGGCAACGAGCTCGGCCGCCGGCCGTCGTTCAAGTCCACCCTGAGCGTGCGCCGCACCTTCGGGCGGGCGACCCTCGGCACCAGCATCCACTACGGCGGCGAGCGCTACGACAGCACCGCCAACACCACGGAGCTGGACGCCTACACCGTCGTGGACCTCACCGCCGCCTGGCGGATCGACGAGGCCTGGACCCTGCGCGGCCGGGTGACCAACCTCTTCGACGAGGACTACCAGACCGCCGACACCTACAACATGCCCGGCCGGGCGGCGCTGGTATCGGTGACCTGGCAGCCGGGCAGCTAAGCCGCGGCCATGTCCATCACCGGTCTCCCGTGGCGGCGGCTCGCCGCCACGGCGCTCCTCCTCCTGGGGCTAGTCCCGGGCCCCTCGCCGGCCGCGGATGACGGCGACGGCCCGGTCCTGCTGGGGATCGTCTCCGAGCGCTCTGCCCCCCGGCTGGCCGCCGGCGCCGAGCGCTATGCCGCCGACCATACCGGCCATGAGATCGTGCTGCGCACCACCGGGCAGATCGCCGGACTCTCTGACGCCGAGCTCGCCGCGCTGTGGCAGCGCGCCGACGCGGTGCTGCTCGCCGCCGTGTTCGGCGACGCGGTGGTGCCACGCCTGCGCCGGCTGGTGCAGCGGGACCGCGGCCCCCGTGCCGTGATCGGCGTGAGCAGCGACCGCGCCATCAACCGGCTCACGCGGCTCGGCGGCAGGCAGCCGCTGGCGGGGCTCGAGGACGCCACCCTGGACGCGCTCACGGCCAATCCCGGCGCGGACGAGGACCCCGCCGCCATGCGCCGGCGGCTCGCCGCCGAGCACCCGGCCCAGGCCGGCTGGCTCGCCGCCCACGCCTACTGGAGCGGCCGCGGTGCGGCCAATGCCGCCGGCCTGCTCGCCTACCTGGCCCGGGAGGCAGGTGCGGACGTGCGCGTACCCGAGCCGCAGCCCCGGGCGCCGCTGCGTTACTACCACGACGGCGAGGTCGTCCCGGCGGACGCCCTCGGCCTGGAGGCGGGGCGTCCCGTGGTCGCCGTACTGGACCACGACACCGGCGACAGCGCCGGCCAGCGCGCCCTGCTGGACGCCCTGTGCGAGGCAGTGCGCGAGCAGGGCCCCCAGTGCCTGGTGCTGCTCGCACGCTGGGGGCGGGCCAGCGTCACCGCGCTGGAGACCCTGGAGCAGCGCCTCGGCGACGCCCCGCTGGGCGCGATCATCAGCCTCCAGGGGTTCGTGATCGGCGGCGGCGACGGCCGCGAGGCCGCCACCCGGGCGCTGGAGTCGCTGGACGTGCCGGTGCTCCAGGGCATCCGCCTGAGCAAACGCACCGAGGGCGAATGGCGGCTCTCCCCGGACGGCCTGCCCGTCGACAGCGTCCACTATCGGCTGTCCATGCCCGAGTTCCAGGGCGTGAGCCAGCCCATGGTGCTCGCCGCCGCCGAGCCGCCCCGGATCGATCCGCTCACCGGCATCGAGCTCACCGTGACCCACCCGCTGCCCGCACAGGTGAATGCCATCGCCCGCCGTGCCGGCAACTGGATCACGCTGCAGCGCAAGGCCAACGCCGACAAGCGCATCGCCATCATCTACTACAACCACCCGCCGGGGCGGCACAACATCGGCGCGGACAACCTCGACGTCCCCGCCTCCCTGGTCACCATCCTCCGCCGGCTCAAGGCCGCCGGCTACCGCGTCGGCGACATCCCCGGGGACGCCGAGGCCATGGTCGAACGGCTTCAGGAACGGGGCGTGAACCTCCCCGAACAGTCCGACGCCCTCGCCGGGATGGCCGATCGGGTGAACACCATGGACGCCGCCACCTACCGGCGCTGGTTCGACACCCTGCCGGCGACCGTGCGCCGGGCCGTCTCCGGCGGCCCGGTCGCCGCCCTGGTTCCGCGACTGCGCCGGGCCCTGACGCTGGACCGGCCGGAGACCGCGCAGACCCTGCTCACGCGCACCGCCGGCGACATCCGCCACCTGCTGGAGGAGGCGAAACACCCCGCCGCCCCCCGCGCCATGGACCTGCTGGGGCAGCTCGAGACGGCGGCGGGCGAGGCCCTGGACAGCGGCGAGTGGGACCGCGCCGAGCGACTCGCGCAGGCCCTGCGCGATACCGGCGTGCCGGGCCTGGACGGCTGGGGCGAGGCACCGGGCTGGGTGATGACCCACGACGACCGGCTGCTCCTCCCGGGGCTGACCTTCGGCAACGTGTTCGTCGGCCCGCAGCCGCCGCGGGGCTGGGGCGTGCGCCAGGAGCTGCTGCACGCCAACCTGGCCTTCCCGCCGCCGCACCAGTACCTCGCCTTCTACCACTGGCTGCGCACGGACTTCGGTGCCGACGCCCTGGTCCACCTGGGCCGGCACAGCACCTACGAGTTCCTGCCCGGCCCGCGCACGGGGCTGACCACCAGCGACTACCCGTCGCTGATCGCGGGGGATATCCCCGGGGTCTACCCCTACATCGTCGACGGCGTGGGCGAGGGCCTGCAGGCCAAGCGCCGCGGCCTCGCCGTGATGGTCGATCACCTGACCCCGCCGCTGCGGACCACACCGCTCTACGACGAGCTGCTCGGGCTGCGCCAGCTGGTGGAGTCCTTCGAGTCCGCCGAGCCGGGCAGTCCCGCCCGGGAGCGCTCCGTGCGGCGCATCCGCACCCGGCTGGACGAGCTCGACCTCGGCGGCGAGCTCGCCGCGCAGATCGCCGCCGAGCGGGGCACGGAAACCTTCGATCTGGACACCCTGGACCCGGCGCTCCTCGTTCACGAGGTAGGCCACTACCTCACCACGCTGCAGGAATCGTTCATGCCGGAGGGGCTGCACATCTTCGGCCGCGAGTGGGACAACGACGCGGTGTCGATGATGCTCGAGTCCATGGGCGACGACGCCAGCCCGGACACCCGCGCGGAGCTCACCGCCTCCCCGCGGCACGAGCGCGAGGCCCTGCTCGCCGCCCTCGACGGACACTTCGTACCGCCGGGACCGGGCAACGACCCCATCCGCAGCCCCGACGTCCTGCCCACCGGGCGCAATTTCCACGGCCTGAACGGCAACCTCCTGCCCACCCGGGTCGGCTGGTCGCTGGGCTCGGAGATGGCCGCCGAGGCCCTCGGCAAGGGCGGCGACGGCAGCGAGGCGGTGGTCCTGTGGGCCTCGGACACGGTCCGTGACGAAGGCGCGATGGTCGCCTTCGGCCTGGACATGCTCGGGGTCAGGCCGGTGTGGAACGCCCGCGGCATCGTCGAGGGGCTCGAGCGCGTCCCGCTGGCCGACGGCCGCGAGCGCCGCGACGTGGTGTTCACCACCTCCGGGCTGTTCCGCGACCTCTACGGCGAGCTGCTGGTCTGGTTGGACCGGGGCACCCGCCTCGCCCTGCAGGGCTCGGCGCAGACCATCCGCGAACGCCATCCGGCCCTGACCGTGGCGCTGGACACGGCCCTGGGGCCGGTGGACGAGCTGGGCCGGCCCGGCGACGAGCCGCTGGCACGCAACCGCGTCGCCGCCCACTGGGTCGAAGACACCCGCGCGGCGCTGTCGCAGGGGCTCACCGCGACGGAAGCCGGCGAGCGCTCGGTGCGCCGCGTCTACGGCGACGCCCCGGGCAGCTACGGCGCCGGCATCAACCGTCTGGTGGAGCGCTCGGGGAGCTGGCAGGACCGCAGCGGCCTGGCCGACACCTACCTGCGCCGCCTGGGCCACGCCTACGGCGCGGGCATCCAGGGGGAGGCCACCCGGCAGGGCTTCCGCCGGGCCCTGAGCCGGGTCGAGCGCAGCTATCTCGGCCGCGCGAGCAACCTCTACGGCCTGCTCGACAACAACGACGCCTTCGACTACCTCGGCGGGCTCAGCCTCGCCGTGGAGACCCTCACCGGCGAGGCGCCGGCGAACAGCGTCGTCCACCTCGCCGACCCCGGCGACGCCAGCGTCGAGCCGCTGGAGACCGCACTGCTCAAGGAGCTGCGCGGGCGCTACCTCAATCCAGCCTGGATCCGCGGGCTGATGGAGCACGGCTACGCCGGCGCCCGCACCATGGGCAGCGAGTTCATGGAATACCTCTGGGGCTGGCAGGTGACCAACCCGCAGATCGTGCGCTCCTGGGCCTGGGAGGCGGTCAAGCGGGTCTACATCGACGACGCCAACGACCTCGGCCTCGACGAATTCCTCCGCCAGGGCAACAACGTGCACGTGCGCACCAACATGCTCGCGATCATGCTGGTCGCCATCCAGAAGGGCTTCTGGGACGCCGACGACGCCACCGTCGAGCAGCTCGCCACCGAGTTCGCCCGCTCGGTGATCGCCAACGGCCTGCCCGGCAGCGGCCACACCGCCCCGGAGCACCCGATGCTGGAGTGGGTGACGCCGCGCCTGCCCGAATCGCTGCGCGGTCCGTTCAGCGCACGCATCGCCGCCGCCCGGGGCGAGCCGCAGCCGTCGGGGCCGACCGTGACCACCGTCGCCGAGATCACCCCGGCCGGTGACGATGCCGCTTCCGACGCGCCGAAGGAGAACGCCGCGACACCGTCCACCCCGGCGACGACCGCGGGCGAATCCCCGGCGAGGTCCGGCGAACGTCCCGCGGACGACGCCGAACGCGGCGAGTCCGGCAAGTCCGCCGGGGAGCGCGACGCCCGCGAGCGGGACGACGACGCCCCGACACCGCCGTGGTCGCCGTACTGGCTGCTCGCCGGCCTCGGCGTGCTGCTGGCGGGCGGGGTGATCCGCGGCGGACTGGGCCGCGCCCGCTGAGGGCGCCCCACACCAAGGAGGAACGATGTTCGACAGTGTTTTCATCGACCTGCTGCACCGGGTCACCGGCTGGCTCCTGCAGCCCGTGCTCGCGCTGCTGGCGGTGACCGTCGCGCTCACCGTCTGGGAACTGGGGGTGGCCGCCGGCGAGCGCGCGTTCGCCCTGCGCCGGCTCGCCCGGGGGTCGGCGGACGCCGCGGAACGGCTGGCGCGGCGGCGCATCGACCGCGCCGACCTGCTCGCCCGCGGCGCCCCCATGCTCGGACTCATGGGCACGCTCATCCCCCTCGGCCCGGGGCTCAGCGCACTCGGCAACGGCGAGCTGGACGTGCTCGCCACCGCGGTCACCGTGGCCTTCGATACCACGGTGGTCGGGCTGCTCGCCGGCCTGGCCGGCTTCGTCGTCGCGCGGCTGCGCCGGCGCTGGTACGAGGAGCTCCTCGATCGCATGGAGGCGGGACATGAGCCGGCGTAGGCGCCTGACCGGCCGTTTCGACGACCAGGAGCGCGATCCCATGGGACCGCTCGCCAACCTCGTCGACATCATGCTGGTCTTCGTCTGCGGCCTGCTCGTGGCACTGGCCGCCCGCAGCGAGGACGTCCACGACGCCCTCCGGGGCGGCCGCGAGGTCGACCGCGGCCACGAGCTCGCCGAGCCGCCGGCCGGCGTCGAGGGCGGCGGCAGCGGACTCCAGCCGGTGGGCGAGGTCTACCGGGACCCGGAGACGGGCAAACTCATCATGGTGGGGGAATCCCAATGAGCGAAGACAGCACCACGACCACCGACACACGGCGCGCGGAGGCCGAACGCACCAAGCGCCTGGTCGACGCCCGCATCGCCCGGGCCAGCGAGGACCGCGGCGTGATCGTCGTGCACACCGGCAAGGGCAAGGGTAAGAGCAGCGCCGGCTTCGGCATGGTCGCCCGCGCCCTGGGCCACGGCATGCGCGTCGGCGTCGTGCAGTTCATCAAGGGCGCCTACGCCACCGGCGAGGAGGCGTTCTTCCGCGGGATCCACGGCGTGGACTACCACGTCATGGGCGAGGGCTTCACCTGGGAGACCCAGGACCCGGAGCGGGACACCGCCGCCGCCACCGCGGCCTGGGAGCGTGCCGCCGCGATGCTCGCCGACCCGGCCTACGGCCTGGTGCTGCTCGACGAGCTCAACATCGCCCTGGACAAGGACTACGTCCCGCTGCCGGCGGTACTCGAGGCCCTGAGCGCACGCCCGGAGATGCAGCACGTGGTGATCACCGGCCGCAACGCCCCGGACACCCTGGTGGAGGCCGCCGACACGGTGAGCTGGCACAAGGCCGTCAAGCACGCCTTCAAGGCCGGCGTCCGCGCCCAGAAAGGGGTCGAGCTGTAGTGACCGCGGCACTGGCCTGTGCCCTGGCGGTGGCGCTGGACCGGCTCCTGCCGGAGCCCCGGCGTCATCCGCTCAATGCCTTCGCCGCCGCAGCGGCGGCGCTGGAGGGGCGGCTCAACGACGGCCACCGGCCCCGTGTGCGCGGCGCGTTCGCGGTGGCGGCCCTGCTCGTGCCGGCGGCGGTGATCGCCGCGCTGCCGGGCGCACTGCCCATCGCCGGCCCGGTGGCGTCGGTGGCACTGCTGTGGCTGGCCCTGGGGGGCGGCAGCCTCGCCGCCCACGGCAGCGCGGTGGCCGCACCGTTGGCCGCGGGCGACCTGTCGGCGGCCCGGGCGGCGACCGCACGGATGGTCGGGCGGGACACCGACGTGCTCGATGCGGACGGCTGCGCGGTCGCGGCGGCGGAATCGGTGCTGGAGAACGGTCACGACGCCGTCTTCGGCACGCTGTTCTGGTTCGTCGTCGCCGGGCCCGCCGGGGCCGTCGTCTACCGCCTCGCCAACACCCTGGACGCCCTGTGGGGACACCGCAACGCACGCTTCGCCCGCTTCGGCACCGCCGCAGCACGGCTCGACGACATGCTCGGCTTCGTTCCCGCGCGACTGACGGCAGCGACCTACGCCCTCCTCGGCGATCGCCGCGGCGGCTGGCGGCACGGCCTCGCCGGGGCCCGGGGGTGGCCGAGCGGCAATGCCGGTGCGGTCATGGGCGCCGGCGCCGGGGCCCTGGGCATGCAGCTCGGCGGCGCCGCCAGCTACCACGGCGTCCACCACGAACGGCCCACGCTGGGCGCCGGCCCCGCACCGGACGCCGGCGACCTGCACCGCGCCGTCGCCCTCGTGGACCGCGGCACCGCCGCCTGGCTGATGGTAATCACCCTGGGGGCCGGCCTTGGCTGAGCACGACGTCGAGCACGGCGGCCGGCTGCACGCCGCGGCGGAACGCTACGGCATCGCGCCCGCGCAGTGGCTGGACCTCTCCACCGGTATCGCCCCATGGTCCTGGCCATCGCCGCCACTGCCGGCGACAGTCTGGCAGCGGCTGCCGGAGCCGGACGACGGCCTGGAGGCCGCGGCGACGCAGGCCTACGGCGGCGGTGAATGGCTCGCCGTACCGGGCTCCCAGGCCGCGATCCAGTGCCTGCCGCGGGTGCTCGGCGCCACCCGCGTGGCCTGCACCGCGGGCAGCTACGCTGGCCACGCGGCGGCCTGGCAACACGCCGGCGTCACGCCGGCGGCGGTCACGGACGCGGCGCTGCGGCACGCCGCGGACACCGCGGATGCCCTGGTCGTCGTCAATCCCGACAACCCCACCGGACGGCACCTGGACGCGGATCGGCTGTCCTCGCTGCATGCCCGGCTCGCCCGCCGCGGCGGCTGGCTCGTGGTGGACGAGGCCTTCGCCGACGCCGACGGCGGCGACACCGTGGCCGCCCTCGCCGGCCGGCCAGGCCTGGTGGTACTGCGCTCGCTCGGCAAGTTCTACGGCCTCGCCGGCCTGCGCCTGGGCTTCGTCGGCACGCCGACACCCGTTCGCGAGGCCATCGCCGGCCAGCTCGGCCCCTGGGCGGTCAGCCACCCGGCCCGCTGGCTCGGTACCCGCGCGCTCGCGGACCGGCGATGGCGCAGCCGGCAACGCCGCCGGCTGGCCGCCGCCACCCGCCGGCTCGAGCGCATCCTCCGGCACCACGGGCTGCCCCCGGCGGGGGGCACACCCCTGTTCCGCTACGTCCCGCACACCGCGCCCCGTGGACTCGCCGCGGCGCTCGCCAGGCGCGCCATACTGGTGCGGGCCTTCGACGATCCGCCGGCCCTGCGCTTCGGCCTGCCCGGCACGGCCGGCGCCTGGCGCCGACTGGACACCGCCCTCGGGGAGATCACCGCATGAGGACCTTGCTCGCCGCCCTGTTCCTGCTCCACGCCGCGGCCGCCGCGGCGGTGAGCGCCGTCGACGACGATGGCCGCCGCATTGATCTGCCGGAGCCGGCAGAGCGCATCGTCAGTCTCGCCCCCCATGCGACGGAGATCCTGTACGCCGCCGGCGCCGGGACTCACGTGGTCGGCGCCGTGAGCTACAGCGACTGGCCCCCGGCGGCCCGGGAGCTGCCCCGGGTGGGCAGCTATGACGCGGTCGACTACGAGCGCATCCTCGGGCTCGACCCCGACCTGGTCGTCGCCTGGCGCAGCGGCAACGGCGAGGAGACGGTGGCGCGGCTGCGCAAGCTGGGGCTGACCGTGTTCGTCAGCGAACCGCGCTCGCTGGAGGCAATCCCCGAGACCGTCGAACGCCTCGGCCGGCTCGCCGGCACCCCCGAGACCGCCCGCACCACCGCGGCCCGCTTCCGCAGTGAGCGCGACCACCTCGCCGAACGCTACTCGGGACAGCCGAGCGTGTCCGTGTTCTTCCAGATCTGGAACCATCCCATGATCACGGTCAACGGCGAGCACCTGATCAGCCGTGTCATCGACCTCTGCGGCGGGCGCAACGTCTTCGCCGACCTCGACCCGCTGGTGCCGCGGGTGGGCACCGAGGCGGTCATCGCCGCCGATCCCGAGGTCATCATTGCCGCCGGACGGGGCAGGGAGCGCCCGCAGTGGCTGGACGACTGGCAGCAGTGGCCGTCGATCACCGCAGTGGCCCGGGACAACCTCTTCAACGTCGACCCGGACGTGATCCACCGCGCCAGCCCGCGCATTCTGACCGGCGCTGCCCGGGTCTGCCAGGCCCTGGAGACGGCCCGGGGGCGGCGGCCATGAGCGCGGTCACGCTGATGGTGCAGGGCTGCACCTCCGACGCGGGCAAGAGCGCCGTGACCACCGGTCTGTGCCGTGCGTTCCTCCGCCGCGGGGTCAACGTGGCACCGTTCAAGCCCCAGAACATGGCGCTCAACAGCGCGGTCACCGTCGACGGCGGCGAGATCGGCCGTTCCCAGGCCGTGCAGGCCCGGGCCTGCCGCATCGAGCCCCACTCCGATATGAACCCGGTGCTGCTCAAGCCCAGCGCCGACCGCCGCGCCCAGGTGATCCTCGCCGGGCGGGCCCACGGTCACATGGACGCCCTCGACTACCACGACTACAGGCGCACCGCGCGGCGGACCGTCCTCGCCGCCCACGCCCGCCTCGCCGCCCGTCACCGGCTGATCGTCGCCGAGGGCGCCGGCAGCCCCGCCGAGATCAACCTCCGCGAGGGCGACATCGCCAACATGGGCTTCGCCGAGGCGGTGGACTGCCCGGTGGTGCTGGTCGCCGACATCGACCGCGGCGGCGTGTTCGCCACCCTGGTGGGCACCCTGGCGCTGCTCTCGGCGAGCGAGCGCGCCCGTGTCGTCGGCGTGGTGATCAACCGCTTCCGCGGCGACCGGGCCCTGCTCGATCCAGGGCTAACGTGGTTCAGCGAGTACACCGGCGTGCCGGTGCTCGGGGTGCTGCCCTACCTCCTCGGCCTCCACCTGGAGGCCGAGGACGCCCTGCCCCGGGAGCGCGCCGCCGGCGACGCCGCGCTGCGCGTGGTCGTTCCGGCGCTGCCGCGGATCAGCAACCACACGGACCTCGATCCGCTGCGCCTGCACCCGGACGTCTCCGTGCACCTCGTCGGTCCCGGCGAGACCCCGCCACCGGCGGATCTGGTGATCCTGCCCGGCAGCAAGTCCGTGCGCGCCGACCTCGACTGGCTGCATGACAACGCCTGGCCCGGCTACCTCGCCCGCCACCTGCGCTACGGCGGCCGGGTGCTCGGTATCTGCGGCGGCTACCAGATGCTCGGCCACCGGATCGCCGACCCCGGTGGCGTCGAGGGCCCCGCGGGGGAGAGCATGGGCCTGGGCTGGCTCGACGTCGCCACCACCCTCGCCGCCGACAAACGCCTCACGCGGGTCCGCGCGAGCCTGGCGGGCGGCGCGGCGGTGGACGGCTACGAGATCCACATGGGCGAAACCGACGGCAGCGACCGGCGGCACCCCTTCGCCCGGCTCCCGGACGGCACGCCGGACGGCGCCGTCAGCGCGGACGGCCGGGTCGCCGGCACCTACCTGCACGGGGTCTTCGAGCACCCCGAGGCACGCACCGCACTGCTGCGCTGGGCCGGTCTCGCCGACCCGCGGGCCACGGACTACGAGGCCGAGCGCGAGGCCGGCATCGACCGCCTGGCGGATGCGGTCGCTGGCCACCTGGACCTGACCGCCCTCGCCCGGGCCATCGGGCTCACCCGGGACCGGGCAGGGGCGGGTTGAGGCTCAGCGCCCCTTCGGCGGGTACTCGTAGAAGCCCCTGCCGCTCTTGCGGCCAAGGTGCCCCTCGTCGACGAGACGGCGCAGCAGCGGGCAGGGCCGGTACTTGGCCTCGTCCAGGCCCTGCTGGAGGACCTCCATGATGGCCACCACCACGTCCACGCCGATCATGTCCGCCAGCGCCAGCGGGCCGATGGGGTGATTGGCCCCCAGGCGCATGGCCTCGTCCACCGCCTCGGCCGTGGCGACGCCCTCCTCGACCACGAACGCCGCCTCGTTGATCATCGGGATGAGGATGCGGTTGACGGCGAAGCCGGGGCTGTCGCCGATGCGCACCGGGGTCTTACCGAGGTCCCGGGCCAGCGCCTCCACCGTCTCGACCACCTTATCCGCGGTCTGCCGGGCGCGGATCACCTCCACCAGCGGCATCACCGGCACCGGGTTGAAGAAGTGCATCCCCACGACCCGCTCCGGGCGGCCGGTCACCTCCGCCAGCCGCGTGAGCGACAGCGAGGAGGTATTGGAGGCC
>NZ_JBHFPQ010000006.1:2500-5398 GCF_041949875.1 Arhodomonas sp. KWT2 | reverse complement strand
GCCATTAATGGCCGGGGGTTTAGGGATAAGAGCCTGGCGATGACCTACTTTCGCACCACAGCGAGGCGGCACTATCATCGGCGCGGAGTGGTTTCACTTCCGAGTTCGGTATGGGATCGGGTGGTTCCCACTCGCTATATTCGCCAGGCGAGCCGGTTGGCCTGAGCGCGGTTTTTTGGGCCGCGCGGGCCGTTTGATCGGGAAGTCGCACGCGCACTTGGACATGCGCATTGGTCTCAGACTGCTTGGGTGTTATATGGCCAAGCCGCACGGGCAATTAGTACCGGTTAGCTTCATGCATTACTGCACGTCCACACCCGGCCTATCAACGTGGTGGTCTTCCACGGCCCTTCAGGGGGATCGAGTCCCCGGGGAGATCTTATCTTGAGGGGGGCTTCCCGCTTAGATGCTTTCAGCGGTTATCCCGTCCGTACGTAGCTACCCGGCAGTGCCACTGGCGTGACAACCGGAACACCAGAGGTACGTCCACTCCGGTCCTCTCGTACTAGGAGCAGATCCTCTCAAATCTCCGACGCCCACGGCAGATAGGGACCGAACTGTCTCACGACGTTCTAAACCCAGCTCGCGTACCACTTTAAATGGCGAACAGCCATACCCTTGGGACCTGCTACAGCCCCAGGATGTGATGAGCCGACATCGAGGTGCCAAACTCCTCCGTCGATGTGGACTCTTGGGAGGAATCAGCCTGTTATCCCCGGAGTACCTTTTATCCGTTGAGCGATGGCCCTTCCATACAGAACCACCGGATCACTAAGGCCGGCTTTCGCCCCTGCTCGACGTGTCTGTCTCGCAGTCAGGCACCCTTATGCCTTTACACTCAAGGCGCGATTTCCGACCGCGCTGAGGGTACCTTCGCGCTCCTCCGTTACTCTTTGGGAGGAGACCGCCCCAGTCAAACTACCCACCACACACTGTCCCTGACCCGGATGACGGGCCTAGGTTAGAACCTCAAACATGCAAGGGTGGTATCTCAAGGATGGCTCCACCAGGACTGGCGTCCCGGTTTCAAAGCCTCCCACCTATCCTGCACAAGCAGGCTCGAAGTCCAGTGTGAAGCTGTAGTAAAGGTTCACGGGGTCTTTCCGTCTTGCCGCGGGAACGCAGCATCTTAACTGCGATTTCAATTTCACTGAGTCTCGGGTGGAGACAGTGGGGCCATCGTTACGCCATTCGTGCAGGTCGGAACTTACCCGACAAGGAATTTCGCTACCTTAGGACCGTTATAGTTACGGCCGCCGTTTACCGGGGCTTCGATCAAGAGCTTCGCCCCGAAGGGCTAACCCCATCACTTAACCTTCCGGCACCGGGCAGGCGTCACACCCTATACATCCTCTTACGAGTTAGCAGAGTGCTGTGTTTTTAGTAAACAGTCGCAGCCCCCTGGTCACTGCGGCCCCCCTCGGCTCCACCCGCAAGGGGTTTCACCTACTAGAGGCGCACCTTCTCCCGAAGTTACGGTGCCATTTTGCCTAGTTCCTTCACCCGAGTTCTCTCAAGCGCCTTGGGATGCTCACCCTGCCTACCTGTGTTGGTTTGCGGTACGGTCGCAGACTGCCTGGAGCTTAGAGGCTTTTCCAGAAAGCGTGGCGTCAGTGACTTCGCGCCCGTGGGCGCTCGTGCTCGCGTCTCGGCGTTGTCTGCCCGGATTTGCCTAAGCAGACCGCCTACACGCTTGAACCGGGACATCCGTCACCCGGCTCACCTAGCCTTCTTCGTCCCCCCATCGCAGCAGACTGCGGTACAGGAATATTAACCTGTTTCCCATCGACTACGGCTTTCGCCCTCGCCTTAGGGGCCGACTAACCCTGCGCCGATTAGCGTTGCGCAGGAAACCTTGGGCTTTCGGCGTGGGGGTTTTTCACCCCCATTATCGTTACTCATGTCAGCATTCGCACTTCCGATACCTCCAGCGGCCCTCACGGGTCCGCCTTCGGCGGCCTACGGAACGCTCCCCTACCATGCAAGCAAACGCTTGCATCCGCAGCTTCGGTACACGGCTTTAGCCCCGTTGAATCTTCCGCGCAGGCCGACTCGACCAGTGAGCTATTACGCTTTCTTTAAAGGGTGGCTGCTTCTAAGCCAACCTCCTGGCTGTCTGTGCCTTCCCACATCGTTTGCCACTTAGCCGTGATTTGGGGACCTTAGCTGGCGGTCTGGGTTGTTTCCCTCTTGACGACGAACGTTATCACCCGCCGTCTGTCTCCCGTGATTGCACTTCCCGGTATTCGGAGTTTGCATCGGTTTGGTAAGGCACGGATGCCCCCCTAGCCGAAACAGTGCTCTACCCCCGGGAGTGAGACACGAGGCGCTACCTAAATAGCTTTCGGGGAGAACCAGCTATCTCCGGGCTTGTTTAGCCTTTCACTCCGACCCACAGCTCATCCCCTAACTTTTCAACGTTAGTGGGTTCGGGCCTCCAGCGGGTTTTACCCCGCCTTCACCCTGGCCATGGGTAGATCGCCCGGTTTCGGGTCTACTTCCAGAGACTATACGCCGGTTAAGACTCGATTTCCCTACGGCTTCCCTAAACGGTTAACCTCGCCACTGAAAGTAAGTCGCTGACCCATTATACAAAAGGTACGCCGTCACCCTTGCGGGCTTCGACTGCTTGTACGCACACGGTTTCAGGTTCTATTTCACTCCCCTCTCCGGGGTTCTTTTCGCCTTTCCCTCACGGTACTGGTTCACTATCGGTCGGCAGGGAGTATTTAGCCTTGGAGGATGGTCCCCCCATATTCAGACAGGATAACACGTGTCCCGCCCTACTCGATTTCACGCATGGATCGCTTTCGCCTACGGGGCTGTCACCCACTATGGCCGGACTTTCCAGACCGTTCGGCTAGCGCACCACACGCTTAAGGGCTAATCCCCGTTCGC
>NZ_JBHFPQ010000036.1:0-40319 GCF_041949875.1 Arhodomonas sp. KWT2 | reverse complement strand
AATATAGCGAGTGGGAACCACCCGATCCCATACCGAACTCGGAAGTGAAACCACTCCGCGCCGATGATAGTGCCGCCTCGCTGTGGTGCGAAAGTAGGTCATCGCCAGGCTCTTATCCCTAAACCCCCGGCCATTAATGGCCGGGGGTTTTTTTATGCGCGCTCCGGCAGCAACGGCGCGGTTTTTCCCGCGGTGGCGATTACGTCCCGCCGGGGCGGTGGCAGGCGCCCGGAAGTGATACGTTATGGTGATCGAGCCTGGTCGCAACGGACGTGGGTGACCGGCCACGAACGCAGACAACGAGCGGAAACGACAGAGCGATGGCGGTACAGGAATACGAGATCGCGGACGACCTGCTGGCGTTCATCGACGCCGCGCCGTCCCCCTGGCACGCGGCGGCGATCATGGCCGCGCAGCTGGAGGCGATGGGGTTCGAGGAGCTGCGCGAGGACAAGGCCTGGACGCTGGCGCCGGGCCGCGGATATTTCGTGCGCCGAGGTGGTGCGAGCCTCATCGCATTCCGCGTCGGGCGCGACCCCGCTGCCTCCGGGTTGCGCATCATCGGCGCGCACACGGACTCGCCGGGCTTTCGGATGCGGCCGGAGGGCTCGACGGCCGGCGAGCCGTCGGCGGCTCTCGGTGTCGAGATCTACGGCGGACCCATCATCGCGACGTTCGCGGACCGGGACCTCACCCTCGCCGGCCGCGTGTGGTGCCGTGGTCAGCACGGCGAGCCGGTGCCGCTGCTCTATGCCGGGGACCGGCCCCTGGTGCGTCTGCCCAACCTCGCAATACACCTCAATCGGGGGGTCAACGAGGACGGTCTCAAGTTCCAGCTGCAGGACCAGCTCGGCATGGTCTTCTCTGACCGTGCGAACAATGGTCTCACCCCCTTCCTCGCCGAGGAGCTCGGTCATGACCCCGGCGCGGTGCTCGGCTGGGAGCTGGCGCTCACCGATACCCAGCCCGGCACGCGTTTCGGTGCGGACGGCGAATATATCGCCAACGGCCAGATCGACAACCTGGCGAGCTGCCACGCCGGTCTGTGCGCGCTGGTCCAGGAGGCGCCGGCGGAGGGCGTCACGTTGCTCGCCTGCTTCGACCACGAGGAGGTCGGTAGTGAGTCCCACCGCGGTGCCGCGGGCACGTTCCTGCCGGCGACGGTCGAGCGGATCCTGGCGGCCACCGACGCGGCCGCCGGGCGCGAGGCGATCTTCGCGCGCAGCTGGGTGGTCAGTGCGGACATGGCCCATGCCTGGAATCCGAACTTCCCGCAGGCCTACGACCAGCGCCACGCGCCCCGGGTAAACGGCGGTCCGGTGATCAAGCTCAACGCCAAGCAGCGTTATGCCTCGGACGGCGAGGGTGAGATATACTTCCGTCACGCCTGCGAGCGCGCCGGCGTGCCGGTACAGCGCTACGTTCACCGCAACGATCTGCCCTGCGGCAGCACGATCGGACCCATCACCGCGGCACGGCTCGGTATCCGTACCGTCGACGTCGGCGGGGCCATGTGGGCCATGCACAGCGCCCGCGAGTCTGCGGGGGCGCTGGATCCGGCGTATCTCGTTTCCGCCTTCCGCGCCTGTCTCTCCGAGGTCTGAGCCGATGAGCACCGAGAACGCCGGTGACGGGACCAGCGCGAGCCGACGGGTCCTCGCGGCGCTGGCGGATGGTGAAGTGCATTCCGGGCAGGCCCTGGCCGCGAATGCCGGGGTCTCCCGTGCGGCGGTCTGGAAGGCGGTGGAGGCGCTACGCCGCGCCGGCCATGAGATCGTTGCCGAACCCGGGCGTGGCTACCGCGCCGTCGCCCCTTATGTGCCGCTGTCGAAGGCCCGGATCCGCGACGCGCTCACGGGAGTGAATGCCCCCGAGCTGCAGGTGCTCGAATCGATAGATTCGACGAACGCCGAGCTGCGCCGCAGTCCGCCGGAAGCGGGGCGCGTCGGAATCGTCATTGCCGAGCGTCAGACGGCGGGGACCGGCCGGCTCGGCCGCGCCTGGGCATCGCCCCCCGGCGGCGTCTATATCTCCGTTTCCTGGCCGTACCGCAACCTGGAACGCGGCCCCACCGGACTGACCCTGGCCGTGGGTGTGTGTGTCGCGGAGCGGCTGCGCGCGCTGGGTGTCGGGCGTGCCGCCGTCAAATGGCCGAACGACGTCTGGGTGGATGGCCGCAAGCTCGCGGGGATTCTGACAGAGCTCAGCGGTGATCCCACCGGCCAGTGCCGGGTCGTCGTGGGTATCGGGGTGAACTGGCGCTCTGGCGACGCGGAGGACGGCAGCGGCCTCGCGGCGCCGTCGGTGGGGGTCGCCGATATCGTGTCCGAACTCGATCGCAATACGCTGGCGGCCGGTGTGGTCAATGCGGTGGTCGAGGCGTGCGCGACCGTCCCGGCACGCACCGCAACCCTGCTCGCAGAGCGCTGGCCCGGGGTGGACCTGCTCGCGGGGCAGGCGGTGGTGATCCATCTAAGCGACCGCCGGGAGGAGGGCACCGCCCGCGGTATCGATACCGACGGCGCACTGCTGGTGGAGACGCCCGGGGGCGTCTCCCGGTTCTTCTCCGGCGATGTCCGGGTGAGGCCAGCGTGATGCGATTACTCTTCGACGTCGGCAACAGCCGGGTGAAATGGGCCATCGTCGACGCGGGAGAGATCCGACACAGTGGCGTGCTGCCGCCCGGTGCGGGCAACCGCGCGGCCATCGAGGCGGGTCTGGATGGGCTTCCGGCCCCGGACAGCGCCGCCGCGATCTCCGTTGCCGCCCCGGGGCGGATTGACGAGCTCGCCAGCGTGTGTCGAGAGGCCTTCGGCCTCGAGCTCGAAGTGGTCTGCACGCCGACGGAAGGCGGCGGTGTGCAGGTCGCCTATCACCGCCCGGTCGAGCTGGGCACGGACCGGTGGGCGGCAATGGTCGGTGCGCTCGCGCATGGCTGGCTGCCGGCCATCGTCATCGATTGCGGGACGGCCGTCACCATCGACCTGCTGGGCGAGGACGGCCGTCATCACGGCGGCATGATACTGCCCGGCCTGGGCACCATGCGGCGGTCGCTGCATGCCGGTACCCACGGCCTGCCCGCCGTCTCCGACGGTGCGCTGCCCCTGCTCGCCGACAATACGGCGGACGCCATCCGAGCTGGCACCTTCCATGGCCTCGCGGCAATGATCGGGGGGCTGGAGGCGGTGATACGGCGTGCCCATGGCGAGGAGCCGGCCACTGTCATCACCGGCGGCGATGCCCCCGCGCTGCGCGGGCATCTCCCGGGGCACGTGGAGTTCGCGCCGCAGCTCGTCCTGGAGGGGCTGGCGCATTACCTGGACATGCGCGACGCAGAATGACGTGTTTGCCTGGCTTTTGCCGAGCCACTATTATCTAGCGTCCAGGCTGGCGTAGCTCAGTTGGTAGAGCAGCTGATTTGTAATCAGCCGGTCGCAGGTTCGACTCCTGTCGCCAGCTCCAGTCAATCAAGGGACTTATGGAACGCTCGCCCTCACAGGCGGGCGTTTTTTGTGGGCGGCTGTCCACACCCTGTCTACGATATGCCAATGGGTTCAGTCGCACCGCATCCCCCAGGTGATCCAGCGCAGAGTCGGCATAGCGCATGGTCATGCGAATTCCGGTGCCGTTGCACCACCAGGGTAGAGCCGCCCCGGGACATGCCATGGGTGGCAAATTGGTGTCACGAAGACGTGGGTGTTACCACCCGAACGGCCCAGGAACGGGCGAAAATCGGTCGGCACGCAGGTTTGGATTCGGGCGACGGCGTAGACGAGGGTGACGTTAACGTGCGTACCGTCGGGGCGGATACGTTCACGATAATGCAGAGCCTGATAGAGGCTGCCGAGCAATAGGTTGTTTAGTCGTGGTCACGCGACGTTTAGGCGTTCCACATCTCCGCAGATTGGCAAACAGTGTGCAGCTTTTGCGCGGAGGGGGGCTAGTGGCCACTATGATGCCGGGGGCGACTCGCTACCGGTTGTTGCGGGCTCCCGCAGCTCCTCGTCGGGAGCAAGGATGCTCTGACGCTGGAAGAGGTCGACATAGGGCTGGTAGCGATAGCGTCGGTTGCGCTTTCGGCCCGTTATTTCCTTCAGAATGCCTTGGGCTTCCAGGTGTTCCACTGTCCGTTGGGCGGTAACATACGACGTGTTCAACGCCCCTTCGACGGTACGGATCGACACGATGGGATGCTCATACAGGATGTCGAGCAGCTGTTGAGCCATCGCGTTGTCGCGAAGTTGCTCCCGGTGTTGTTCGCGGAGTGTCAGGATTTCGCGGGACGTGGTCGTGGCCGCTTGGCTGACTTCGAACACACCTTGCAGGAAGAATTTGATCCAACCTTCCCAGTCACCGTCGTGGCGGACGGCCATGAGTCGGTCATAGTACTGAGCACGGTGCGCCTTGAAATAGTAGCTGAGGTAGAGCAGCGGTTTGTGCAGTATGCCCCGCTCGCAAAGCAGCAGTGTGATCAGAAGGCGCCCAACACGACCGTTGCCGTCCAGGAATGGGTGAATGGTCTCGAACTGGGCATGCGCAATGGCGCAGTGTATGAGGTCCGGCAGGGTAGCGCGGTCGTGCAGGAACTCTTCGAGGTTGCCCAAGACCTCGTGCATGGTGTCCGGCGGTGGCGGTACAAATTCCGCGTCGTTGAGCGCTACACCGGCCGGGCCTATCCAGTTTTGACTATGACGGAACTCGCCGGGCCGCCGTTCGGCGCCGCGGACGTCGGTCAATAGCTTTGCGTGAATCTCGCGCAGAAGTCGGAGCGACAGCGGGAGCGTGTCGAGACGTGACAGGCCGTAGTTCATGGCCGCGACATAGTTGACGACTTCCTCAACATCCTGCGGCTGGTCGTTGATGGCGTGCTCGGCTTCATAACCCAACACGTCCTCGAGGGTGCTCTGGGTGCCTTCGATCTGGGAACTCAGAACGGCCTCGTGGCGAACGTACATGGCGACGAACAGTTCAGGGTTCGGTAACACGGAGGTAACACCGTCCAGTCGCCCTAGGGCTCGGTCGGCCTGCGAGAGGAGACGATCCAGCTCGTCGTTGCGCGTTACGGGCGGTTCGGGCGGCAGGGGTGCGGGGACGAAGGCCCGGTAGCCGCTCGGTTGCTTGATGTACCGTCCGGTTCGTGTACTCATGGGTTAGTTCACGTGAGTTGAATAGGTGGCCAAATCCTGGACTGGTATTTTACCGAAGTCGCTTTTTTTAAAATAGTGAGCTGCTGGTCCCCGTGGTGTTTTGCGCCGGTTTAACAGCGTGGCCGACTGGCCGGGGATGCGTGTCGCTTGAGCCGCGACAGCGCATTGTGCGGCCTGCGCTGCCCCGGCCCTCTGCGTACCCGCCGCGGGGCGGCGTCCCCTCCGCTTTTCCCGGTGCCGGCAGCGCCATTCTTCGGCGCCTTCCCCTTGTCGCTTCGAAGGCACGGTTGTGTCGTGAGCCCCCGCTGGTGGTACTGCCACCCGCTTGTCGTGCCTTTGCTACAGCTCGGCGGCATGGTCGTGACCCTCGTCCTCTCCATGGTGTCTTGGGGCGTCAATAAACGCTCGAATAAACAATGAATTGCGGGGCTTTCTTCGTCTCTGGGGGGCGCTTTGACGGCTTCTCTGCCGGTGCTATTCGGCGCCCCGGGAGGGGGCTAGTCTGCTGCTAGGGGCGTGCCGCGGGAGCGGGGCACGTGCGTCTCGTACGCCGGGCTGGTGCGGGTAACGCCGCTACCGGGAGAGGGGCATGAAACGAATCAGCAGTCATTACTATTACCGTATCTTCCTGGCGTTGCCCCTTCTTGAGGGGCTGGTGGTCGCAGCGGCGTTGCTGCTCGCCGGGCGGATGCTCACCGGAGGTGGCGACCTCGTGAGCGGGGCGTTTCCCGCGGGCGTGGCGGGTGTACTGGCCGTTCTGGGCATGACCACGACCGGGCTGTACAACTACCGCCTGCGCGACCGTTTCGGCGGGGTGATGGTGCGGGCGCTGCTGGCCTTCGCGGGGGCGGCGCTGCTGGCTGCGGCGCTGTACTACCTCCTGCTTGGTCCCGGCCTCGACATGACGGTGCTCGCCTGGAGCTGGGCCCTCGCGTTCTCCCTGGTCCTCGTCCTGCGGGCCGGCTATTTCCGCTGGCTCGGTGCGGAGGGCATCAAGCGGCGGGTGCTGATTCTCGGTGCGGGGCGCCGGGCCCAGCCCCTGTCACGGCTGAGGCGCCGCACCGACCTTCTGGGGCTGCGCGTCGTCGGCTTCGTGGCGCTGCCGAGCGACGAGTCGCGGATCGTCGAGCCCGTGCGACTGGTGGAGCTCGACCGGGCGTTGCCGGAGTGGGTGGCGGCGAACGGGATCGATGAGATCGTCGTTGCCCTGGATGAACGCCGTCGCGGCCTCGGTGGCAGGGGGATGGACGTGGAGGCGCTGCTCGCCTGTCGCACCCAGGGGGTCGCGGTCACCGACGTCGCCTCGTTCGTGGAACGGGAGACGGGCAAGCTCCAGCTCGAGGCGCTCGACCCGAGCTGGCTGGTGTTCTCCCCCGGGTTCATCGCCCAGCGCGGTTCCGATCTGGTCAAGCGCGGGTTCGATCTGACGGTCTCTGCACTGGTGTTGCTGCTTGCCGGTCCGCTGCTGCTCCTCGCCGTGCTCGCCATCAAGCTCGAGGACGGCTGGCATGCGCCGGTGCTCTACCGGCAGGCCCGGGTCGGCCAGGGCGGTCACGCCTTCGATGTGCTGAAGCTGCGGAGCATGACCACGGATGCGGAACGTCCCGGGGAGGCGCGCTGGGCCCAGCGTGATGATCCGCGGGTCACGCGGGTCGGCCGTGTGCTGCGCCGCTACCGTATCGACGAGCTGCCCCAGATCTGGAATATCGCGCGCGGCGAGATGAGCTTCGTCGGGCCGCGACCGGAGCGGCCCGCCTTCGTCGAGCAGCTCGCCGAACGTCTGCCTTACTACCGCGTTCGTCACGTGGTGCGCCCCGGGCTGACGGGGTGGGCTCAGATCAACTATGCCTACGCGGCCTCGGAGGAGGATGCCTTCGAGAAGCTGCGGTACGACCTTTTCTACATAAAAAACAGGAGCCTGAGGCTCGATCTCACAATTCTCCTGCAGACGGCCGAGGCGGTTTTCTGTGGTCGCGGCGTGCGCTGAATGCGACATGGATCTCGTTTTTACTATGTTGATCCCTGTTTTTGCACAGTTGCGCACGTTTTTCATGGCTGATAATTTGAAACCATTGGCGCCATTTCAACTTTAGGGAATGGAGCCGGTCAACGGGTCGCAGAGGCTGCCAGCAGGAGGGCACTGCCATGCGTCGGATCCTTCCCCTAGTGATCGCTATCGCGGCGTCCACGTCGCTTCTCGGGTGCGCTTCGCGGCCACCGACGCCCCCCACCAGTCCCGAGCAGGGCGAAGGCGCCCCGATGTCCTATGCCCCGGGCGAGCGCTATCACATCGGTCCGGATGACGAGCTCTCCGTCAACGTCTGGCGCAACCCCGATCTCTCCGTGGTCGTGCCCGTGCGTCCGGACGGGATGATATCGGTGCCCCTGGTCGGCGATGTTGCCGCCGGCGGGCACACCCCGGAGGAGGTCGCGAAGAGCATCCGCGAGGCCCTCGCCTACTACGTCCGCGAGCCGCAGGTGACGGTTGTGGTGACCGAGCTCAACAGCCACGAGTACCTCTCACGGGTACGTGTCACCGGTGCCGTCGAAGAGCCTGCCTCGGTGCCCTGGCGCCAGGGAATGACGGTGCTCGATCTCGTCCTCGAGGCTGGGGGCATGACCGAGTTCGCTGCCCCCGGCCGGGCCATGCTCTACCGGCGCACCGGTGATCGTACCGAGGCCTTCGCCGTGCACCTCGACGACATCCTGGAGCGCGGCGATCTCACCACCAATGTCGCGCTCCAGCCCGGGGATGTGATCACCATTCCCGAGCGGGTCTTCTAACGGCTATCGCAGCCAGTCGCGCCGAGGGCGAACGACCATGAACGGTCCCATCGACCAGATCCTCCGCCTGGTGCTCGCCGAGGGTGTGCGCCGCAAATGGGCGGTGCTCGCCGTCTTCCTCTCCCTGCTCGTGGTAGGCACGCTGGTCACGTTCGTGTGGCCGCGCTCCTTCACCTCGTCGGTGACTCTGTTTGTCGAGGAGCAGAGCATCATCGACCCCCTCATGGAGGGGCGCGCGGTACGGCCCGATCTGACCTCCCAGGCACAGAACGCCCGAGAGGTGATATACGGCCGTACGCTGCTCACCCGCGTGCTCACCGATGCCGGCGAGGTGGGCGACGATACCCCGCCACTCGCCGTCGAGCAGGCGGCGGAGCGCCTGCGCGACCGTATCGAGGTCACGACGCCCGGCGAGAACCTGATTCGCATCGCCTACAGCGACCACGACGCCGAGCACGCCTTTCAGGTCACCAAGCTTATCGCCGAGGCCTTCCGCCAGGAGATGCTGGCGAACCAGCGCGCCGAGAGCAATGCGGCATTCCGGTTCATCGACGCCCAGGTCCGGCGTTACGAGGGGCAGCTGCGGACCACGCAGGAGCAGATCGACGCCCTGCGCAAGCGCTACCCGGTGGTCGAGGTCAACGCCGCCGAGCAGGTCGGCGCACGCATGGGCGAGCTTCGCCGCACCATCGACACCCTCGAGCAGTCCCTGCGTGAGGCCATGGTGCGTGAGGCCTCGCTGCAGCGCCAGCTGAGCGGTGAGGTCCAGGTCTCCGCGGTGCTTTCCCGTGCCGATCAGTACCGTGCCCGCATCGCCGAGCTCGAGGGCCGGCTGGAGCAGCTGCGGCTGAACTACCACGACACCTATCCGGACATCGTCCAGCTCCGCGACCAGATCAGCGCCCTGCGTGCCAAGGCGCAGGAGGCTGCCGCCGAGCCGGAGGGGCAGCAGGGGCCGAGCGTGAGCCTGCGCGGCAACCCGGTCTACCAGGATCTGCAGCAGTCGCTCTACGAGGTGCGCACCGAGGCCGCCACCATCCGGGCCCGGCTGTCCGACGCGCGTCAGCGCTACGCCGACGCCACCGGGCAGGCGGAGGAGGTGCAGGCCCTTCAGGGGCAGATGGACCAGCTGACGCGGGACTACGCCGTGAATCAGGACATCTACCAGGACCTGCTCCGACGCCGGGAAAACGCCCGTGTGTCGATGAATCTGGACAACCAGGGTGAGGGCCTGACCCTGCGTGTGCACGAGCCCGCCTTCCTGCCCCAGCGCCCGGACGGACCGCGCACGAGGCATTTCACCGTGGCCACCGTGCTGGTCGGCGCCACGGTTCCCGCGGGGCTGCTGCTGGTGTTGGTGGGCATGTCGCCCCGTGTGCACATGCCCGAGCAGCTGCCGGAGCTCTACCGCATGGCGGTGGTGGGACGGCTGCCGCGTTACCGCACGGCGGCGGAACGGCGCCGGGGATTCCTCTCGCTTTCCATCGCGGGTCTGCTTGCCGTGTTCGGCGTGATCGTGCTTCTGGCGGTGATGCTGGCACGTGCCGAAGGAGGGTTGTGACATGTCCGTCATCGAGAAGGCCATACGCCGCGGGGCCGGGGAGGGCGGATCGAGCGACGCCACCGTGCGTACTGCCGGCGAGTCCCGGGCGCTTGATATCGCGCGCATGCGCATGCCGCCGCCCTGGCCGCCGACGGCCCTGGAAGCCCGGCGGCTCGTCTACCCCGGCATGAGGGACGTGCGCATGCTCAACGCCTTCCGGCTGCTGCGCACGCGACTGTTTTCGGTCGCCGGCGGCGGCAGGCTGATCATCGCCGTAACCGGGGTGGCCCGGGGCGGGGGCGCCAGCTTCGCCGCGCGCAACCTTGCCGCTGCCCTCGCCATGGACGCGATACAGACGGTGCTGCTGGTGGACGCCAACCTGCGCCGTCCCGGCCTCGACGACCTGCTCGCCGAGCCCGGCGACGGTCCTGTCACAGGGCTAACGGACTACCTTGCCGGCCGTGTCGACGATCCGGCGGCGATCATTCACGCCACCGGCGTGCCGCGGCTGCGCCTGATCCCAGCGGGCACGCTGCGCACGGATGCCGTGGAATCCATGTCCATGACCCGGCTGCGCGAGCTCTTCAATCACCTGCGCGCGCGTTACCCGGACCGCAACCTGGTCCTCGACCTGCCGCCGATCCTCGACGAGGCGGATGCCCGGATCCTTGCCGGGCTGGCGGACACGGTGGTGCTCGCCGTGCGCTACGGGCGCGACGCCGCCCACCGCGTGCAGGTGGCTGCGGACGTCATCCCCTCGGAGCGGTTCGGGGGGATCGTATTCAATGACGAGCCGGTCCCGCCGGCGGCATGGGGGTGAGGCGATATGCGTGCATGGGGGAGAGTGCGCCGACCGTGTGTCAGCGGGTGGTTGCTGCTGTCCGGTGTGTGGGGGCTGTGTGCCGTCGCGGCGGCGGCCCCGCGGGGTGATTACAACGTCTTTCTGGAACAGACCTATACCGACAACGCCCCACTCGAGGCTGACGCACAGTCCGACTGGCTCACGGTGCTGGGCGTGGAGGGCGTGCTCAGTGAACATGGCGGCCGCCTGGACGCCGATCTCCGGGCCCGTGTCGCCCGCGAGGAGTATTACCGCAATACAGTCGAGGACGACACGGCCCTGAGCCTGCTGGCGGATACCCGTTTCTGGCTGCGTCCGCGCACCCTCTCCTGGGCGTTCTACGACCGCTTCGCGCGGGTCGGCGAGACCGTCGAGGATGCCGAACGCCCGGGCGCGCAGCAGAACGCGAACGTGGTCTGGACCGGTCCGGATGCCGCCTTTCACCTTGGTCCGGTGGATGACTGGCTCCTCGGCGGCCGCGTGGGACACACCTACTTCGAGTCCGATGCCGACAGCGTCCGCTACGCGGCGAACACCGGCTGGCGGCACCGCACCGACGAGAACGCCGAGCTCACCGTGATCGGCCGCGCCCAGCAGGTCGATTTCAAGGAGCAATCGGATACTGCGATCGACTACGACCGCTACGACCTCTTCGCCGGCCATCAGCGCACCGGCGGTTCACCGCTGCAGTGGCGTGCCCAGCTCGGCATGAGCCGGGTCGAGCTGGACGGCCGCGACAGCGACGACGCCCTGCTGCTCGACTCCGAGGTGACCTACCGGCGCTCGGCACCGACCCTCGTCGGCGCCCGTCTGGCCCATCAGTACACCGACGCCACCGGACGACTGCTCGATACCTCCGGCATCCTGCGCGGGCTGGAGCCGGTCACCGACCTGTCGGTGGGCACCTCGCTGATCTACGAGCGCCGCTACGAGCTGTTCTTTCGCCGAGAGGCCCCGATCTGGACCGCAGAGGCCAGGGGCTACTACGTCGACGAGGACTTCAAGACCGAGGACAGCGACCGCGATATCTCCGGCCTGCGCCTCTCCGGCAGCCGCTCGCTGAGCGCCCGCGCCGACCTCGGCGGCGAGGTCTACGGCGAGCGCATCCACTACCAGCTCTTCGAGCGCGAGGACAAGGATTACGGTGCAAGCGTGAGCCTGACCTGGCGGCTGGGCAGCGAGCTGCGCCTGCGCGGGGCGGTGGGCCACATCGTTCGCAACAGCGACGTGGACGCCGCGGAGTATGAGGAGAACCGGGTGCTCATCGCCCTGGTCTACGGTGGGAGTCTTGACTGATGGCCACCCCGATGACCCCTGATCGTCCGCGTCCGCCGCCGCTCAATGCCATGACCATCGACGTGGAGGACTACTTCCAGGTCGCGGCCCTGGCCGGCGCCATCGCCCCGGAGGACTGGGAGCGATGGCCGCGGCGGGTCGAAGCGAACACCCGTCGGCTGCTGGACCTCGTCGAGCGTCACGGCGTGCGCACCACCTGCTTCGTGCTGGGCTGGATCGCCGAGCGTCACCCGGCGCTGGTGCGCGAAATCGCCGCACGCGGCCACGAGATCGCGTGTCACGGCTACAGCCACCAGCTCGTCTACGACCAGACGCCGGCGCGTTTCCGCGAGGAGACCCATCGTGCGCGGGTGCTGCTGGAGGATCAGGTCCAGCGTCCCGTTGTCGGCTATCGTGCGGCGAGCTATTCCATAACCCCGACTTCCCGCTGGGCCCTCGACATCCTCGTCGAGGAGGGCTTTCGCTACGACTCCAGTATCTTCCCCATCCGGCATGACCGCTACGGTATGCCCGGCTCGCCGCGCTACCCCCACCGGCTGACCACGCCGGCGGGTGGTGAGATCGTCGAGTTCCCGCTGACCACCTGGCGGGTGCTCGGCCAGAGCGTGCCGGTGGCCGGCGGCGGCTATTTCCGGTTGCTGCCGTACCCGCTCATTGCCCGCGGGTTGCGCGCCGCCGCGGCGGGCGGACAGCCGACGGTGTTCTACCTCCATCCCTGGGAGCTCGATCCGGAGCAGCCCCGGGTCCCCGGCCTGCCCTGGCGCTCGCGGCTGCGTCACTACCGCAATCTGCACCGCACCGGTGAACGCCTTGAGCGGCTGCTCGGTGAGATCAGCTTCGCCCCCATGGGCGACGTCCTGGCCGCGACGGGCCTGCTGACAGAGGCGGGAGGTGCCCCGTGCCGGGCGTCGGCGTGAGCGCGGACACCGCGCCGGCCATGGCCCCGGTCCGGGTCACGGTCTCCGGCCCGCGGGAGCGCTGGGACAGCACCGGCTGGGACGCCTATGTCCGGGGTCACCGTGCGGCGAGCCTATACCACGAGGCGGTCTTCCGCGGTCTGCTCGCCGACGTCCTCGGTCATCGCACCTACTACCTCACGGCGCACACCGACGAGGGGGCCGTGGCGGGCGTGCTGCCGCTGGCGCGGCTGCGCAGTCCCCTGTTCGGCGATTTCCTGGTGTCACTGCCGTGTTTCAACTACGGCGGTGCGCTGGCCGACGACGGCGCCGTCACTGACCGCCTTATGGACGCGGCGGTGGAGCTGGGTGGCCGGCTCGGCGTCGACCATGCCGAGTTCCGCGACCTCACGCCGCTCGGCGGTGACTGGCCCGTGCGTACGGACAAGGTCGTCATGCACCTGGCTCTGCCGGGGGATCCGGACGCGCTGTGGAAGGGGTTCGGCCCGAAGCTCCGGGCGCAGGTGCGGCGACCGCTCAAGGCTGGGGCCAGCGTGCACGGCGGTGGTATCGAACACCTGGACGAGTTCTACGCGGTGTTCGCGCGTAACATGCGCGATCTCGGCACCCCGGTCTACCCGCGGCGCTGGTTCCTCCGCCTGTGCGAGCTGCTGGGCGAGCGTGCCCGCATCCTGGTGGTGCGGGTGGACGGCGTGCCCGCCGCGGCCGGGTTGCTGTTGCGTCACCGCGGGGTCGTGGAGATCCCCTGGGCCTCGTCGGACCGGCGTTACAACCACCTCGGCGTGAACATGCTCCTCTACTGGGAAGCGCTGCGCCGGTCCGTGGAGCAGGGTGCCCAGACCTTCGACTTCGGCCGTTCCACCGCGGATTCCGGGACGTACCGTTTCAAGCGTCAGTGGGGGGCCGAACCGGTAGCGCTGTACTGGCACTACTGGCTGCCCGGCGGCGGGACGCTGCCGGGCCTCAACCCGGACAACCCGCGGTTCCGGCGGGCCATCCGCCTGTGGCAGCGGCTGCCGCTGCCGCTGGCCAACCGGCTCGGTCCGCGCATCGTGCGGTATCTGCCGTGAGCGGGAGGGACTGATCATGTGCGGACTCTGCGGCATTCACCGACTCACCGCCTCGGCGCCCCCGGTCGAGACCGGGGTGCTCGCCGACATGGTCGCCCGGATCGGCCACCGAGGCCCGGACGAGCAGCGCCTGCGCATCGAGCCGGAGATCGGGCTCGGCCATGCCCGGCTGTCGATCATCGACCTCGCCACCGGCAGCCAGCCCATCCACAACGAGGACCGGCGTATCTGGGTGGTGTTCAACGGCGAGGTCTTCAACTATCCGGAGCTGCGCCGCGCCCTCCAGGCGCAGGGCCACCGTTTCTACACCGACAGCGACACCGAGGTCCTGGTCCACCTCTACGAGGCGTACGGCGACGACTTCGTCGAGCACCTCAACGGCCAGTTCGCCATCGCGCTGTGGGATGGCCGAAACCACCGGCTGGTGCTGGTGCGCGACCGCGTGGGCATCGCGCCGCTGTACTACACCGAACGGGACGGGCGGCTGCTGTTCGCCTCCGAGGTCAAGGCGCTGCTGCCCGCCCTCGGCGGGGCCCCGCGGATGGATCCCGCCGGCCTGGACCAGCTGCTGACCTTCTGGGCGCCGGTGGCGCCGCGCACCCTGTTTGCCGGCATCAACGAGCTGCCGCCCGGCGAGATGCTCGTCGCGGAGGGTGGCCGCTGCCGGCGCCGGCGCTACTGGCAGTGGCAGTACCCGGAACACCCGGACGGCTACCTGCGGGACACGCCCGCGAGCCTCGCCGAGAGCCTGCACGACCTCCTCGCCGACGCGGTGCGCGTGCGCCTGCGTGCCGACGTACCGGTGGGGGCGTACCTCTCCGGCGGCCTGGACTCGGCGGTGATCACCGCACTCATCCACCGCCGTGCGGACGTGCCCCTGCGCACCTTTTCCCTGCGTTTCGCCGACCCGGGCCTCGACGAGTCCGCTTTCCAGATGGCGATGGTCGAGCACCTGGGGGCCGCTCACACGGCGGTGCCGGTCACCGATGAGCTCGTCTCCGGCGGGCTGCCGGCAGCGGTCTGGCACGCGGAGATGCCGATGCTGCGGGCCGCCCCGGTGCCGATGGCGGCGCTGTCGGCGGCGGTGCGCGATGCGGGCTACCGGGTGGTGCTTACCGGTGAGGGCGCCGACGAGGTCCTCGGCGGCTATGACCTCTTCAAGGAGGCCAAGATCCGCGATTTCTGGGCCCGCCAGCCCGATTCGCGGCTGCGTCCGCGGCTGCTCCGCCGGCTCTATCCGTACCTGGACATGACCCGGGGCCAGGGCCAGGTCTATCTGGAGCGCTTTTTCGGCATGGGTCTCGATGACCCCTCCGGCGCGTTCTTCTCCCATCTCCCGCGCTGGACCACCACCGCGCGGACCAAGCAGTTCCTCAGCCCGGCCTACGCCAGCGCGGCGGCCGACCAGGCGCTGGACGGGCTCGCCGAGGTGCTGCCTGCGGGGATGCAGCGCTGGCACGGCCTGGAGCGTGCCCAGTATCTGGAGGCGCGGACCCTAATGGCCGGCTACCTGCTCTCCGCCCAGGGCGACCGCATGCTCATGGCCAACGGTGTGGAGGGGCGCTTCCCGTATCTCGATCACCGCGTCATCGAGTTCGCCAACCGCCTGACGCCACGGCTGAAGCTGCGGGTGCTGCGCGAGAAGCACCTGCTGCGGGAGGCCATGGCCGGCTATCTGCCGGCCGCGCTCACCCACCGCCACAAGCAGCCCTATCGCGCCCCCGATGCGGCCGCGTTCTTCGGCGGCACCACGCCGGCGTTCGTCGACGAGCTGCTCGCCCCCCGGACACTGGCGGATTACGGCTATTTCGATCCGTCGCGGGTCGCGCGGCTGCTGGCCAAGGCCCGGCGCGGCGGCATCACCGGTTTCGCGGACAACATGGCCTTTATGGCCGTGCTCTCCACCCAGCTCTGGCATCGGTACTTCGTCGAGAACTACCACCGGCAGTTCGTCCGTTCACGGCCCGAGGGGCCGCAGCGGGCGATAACAATAGAAGCGGAGGCCTGATATGACTCAACGGGAGCAGCTGCGCGACTACATCCTGGAGAACTACCTGTTCACCAGCGATGCCTCGGCGTTGGACGACGACGCCTCTTTCCTGGAGCGGGGGATCATTGATTCCACCGGGATCATGGAGGTGATCGACTTCCTGGAGGAGCGCTTCGGTGTTCAGGTGCGCGACGAGGAGATGGTTCCGGAGAACCTGGACTCGGTGAACCGGATCTGCCGCTTCCTCGAGCGCAAGCGGGCCGCGGCATGACCGCCGGCACGGCACTGCCGCTCGCGTGGTTCACGGCGAGCGCGCAGTCCGCCCCGGAGGCGGCCGCGCTGGAGTGCGACGGCCGCGTCACCGCCTACGGCGAGCTTCTCGCCGGCGCCGCCGGCGTGGCGGCGTGGCTGCGTGAGCGGGGGATCGCCCCCGGTGACCGGGTAGGGCTGCTCCTCGACGAGGCCCCCGCCTACGTGGCCGCATACTACGGAACCCTCGCCGCCGGCGGCGTGGTCGTGGCGCTGAATACCGCGGCCCACGCCGGGAGCCTCACCGCATGGCTCGCCCATGCCGGTGCCCGGTTCATGATCGCCGGGCCCCACCCGGACCTCGGGGCGGTGATCGAAGGCCACGCCCCGGAGCACCTGCTCTTCACCGGCGGAGACCGGCCGCCGGTGGTCGCCGAGCGCTGGCACCAGGCGGTGGACGCGGGTGCCGAGTGGCGGCCGGCGCCGGCCGCCGGGCGGACGCTGGCAAGCCTGATCTACACGTCCGGGACTACCGGCACGCCCAAGGGCGTGATGATCAGCCACGGCAACCTGGCCGCCAACGTCGCCGCCATCGTCGACTACCTCCGCCTCGGGCCGGAGGATCGCACCGCAAGCCCGCTGCCGTTCCACTACTCCTACGGCAACTCGGTGCTGCACACCCACATGGCCGCCGGCGCGTGCCTCGTGCGGCTCGGCTCCATGGCCTACCCGCAGCGGGTTCTGGAGACACTCGCAGGCTCGGCTGTCACCGGTTTTTCGGGCGTGGCGGCCACCTATGCGCTGTTGCTCGGACGCCATCGGCCCGACGGCATCGTGCTGCCCCGGCTGCGCTATCTCACCCATGCCGGCGGGCCGATGCCGGCGCCGTTGCTGCAGCGGCTGCGGGATACCTTCCCGCGGGCCGAGGTCTTCGTGATGTACGGCCAGACCGAGGCCACGGCCCGCATCGCCTACCTCCCGCCGGAGCGCCTGGACCAGCGTCCCGGTTCCGTGGGCCGGCCGCTGCCCGGCGTGCAGGTGTCCGTGCGTGACCCCGAGGGCCGGTCATGTCCGCCCGGCACGCGCGGCGAGGTCTGGGTCAGTGGGCCCAACGTCATGCAGGGCTACTGGCGGGCACCGGAGCTCACCGCCGGTGTGCTTAGTGACGGCTGGCTCCACACCGGCGACCTGGGCTGGCTCGATGACGACGGCTTCCTCTACCTGGTCGGGCGGATCGGCGACGAGATCAAGACCGGTGCCCACCGGGTCAGCCCGGAAGAGGTCGAGGAGGTCCTCGCCGGCTGCCCGGGCGTGGCGGAGGCCGGGGTCGTGGGCATGCCCGACGAGTTCCTCGGCCAGGTAATCCGCGCCGTGGTCGTCCCCGGGGACGGCGCCGCGGTCTCGCCCCGCGCCGTGCTCGCCCACTGCCGGCAGCGGCTGCCCGCCTACAAGGTCCCCAGGGAGGTGATCTGCGCGGCGGCGCTGCCGCGCACCGCCTCCGGCAAGCTCCAGCGTTTCCGCCTCGCCGCGGACCCCATACCGGCCCAGCAGGCCACAGCCCTTGCGGAGGGTGAGACATGAGCGTGACCCAACCCATTGCGCCCGCCGGTGGCGGGCTCCATCCCTGGCTGGCCCTGGACTGCGAGGCCGAGGCGGAACGTATCGCCGCCGGGCTGCGCCGCCTGCTCGCCGAGCGCATCGGCCGCCGCGGCCTGGTCGTGGCGGTCTCCGGCGGTATCGACAGCGCCCTGTGCGCGGCGCTGGCGGTGCGTGCCGTGGGGCCACGGCGGGTGTTCGCCCTGATGCTGCCGGAGCGGGACTCCGATCCGGAGACCCAGGTCCGGGCGCGCGCCCTGGTCGAGCAGCTCGGCGTGCCCCACCAGCAGGAGGACATCGCCCCCATGCTGGAGGCGGTGGGCTGCTATCGCTGGCGGGACGAGGCCATGCGGACCGTCTTCCCCGACTATGACGCGGACTGGTCGAGCAAGATCGTCATCCGCGGCGGCCTGGAGGGGCGCTACAACCACTTCGAGCTGGTGGTCCGCGCCCCGGGCGGGCGCCAGCGGCGCCGGCGGCTCGGCTACCAGGCGTACCTGCAGATCGTCGCGGCCACCAACTTCAAGCAGCGCGTGCGCAAGACCCTGGAGTACTTCCACGCGGACCGCCTGAACTACGCGGTGGTCGGCACCCCGAACCGGCTGGAATACGACCAGGGCTTCTTCGTGAAGGGCGGTGACGGGGCGGCGGACGTCAAGCCGATCGCCCACCTGTACAAGTCGCAGGTCTACGCGCTGGCGCGCCATCTGGGGGTGCCGGAGTCCATCTGCACGGCCGCACCGACCACCGACACCTACAGCCTCCCCCAGGGCCAGGACGAGTTCTACTTCGCGCTGCCATACGACCGCATGGATCTCGCGCTGTACGCACGCAACCACCACATGCCCGCGGAGACCCTCGCGGAGGCGCTGGGTGTCGCGGTCACCGAGGCGGAGCACATCTACCGCGATATCGACGTCAAGCGTCGTACGACCCGATACCTCCACGAGTCGGGGCTGACGGTCGTGCCGGTGCCGGAGGTCCCGCTGCCGTGACCGGCAATGCCGCGGTGCGTGTCGTGCACGTGGCCTCCGGCGATCTCTGGGCCGGCGCGGAGGTTCAGGTCTACGGCCTGGTCACGGCGCAGCGGCGTGCCGGCATGGACGCCCGGGCGGTGCTGTTCAACGACGGCACGCTGTACCGGCGCCTGCGCTCGGACGGCGTGCCGGTGAGCCTGCTCGACGAGACGCGGCTGGGGGCGCCCCGACTGCTGGCGGCGCTGTGGCGCAGCCTGCGCCGGGCGCGGCCGGCGGTGGTGCACACCCACCGGCGCAAGGAGCACGTGCTCGGTGCCCTCGCGGCGCGGGCCGCCGGCGTGCCGGTGAGCCTGCGGACCGTTCACGGGGCCGACGAGTCAGCGCCGCCCGCGGCGTGGCAGTTCCATCGGCGCATCGCGGCCGGGCTCGACGCCTGGTGCGGGCGCCGCCTGCAGAAAGCGACGGTGGCGGTGTCCGGCGAGCTCGCCGGGCGTCTTGCCGCCCACTCCGGGGGGCGCCCGCCGCGGGTCGTGGAGAACGGCATCGATGCGGCGGCCGTGCGCGCGGCGGCGGCCGCGCCCGTGGCCCTGCCCGGGCCCGCGGACGCCTTCCGGGTGGCGCTGGTCGGGCGGCTCGTGCCGGTCAAGGCGCCGGAGCGCTTCGTCGCCGCGGTTGCGGCGCTGCCGGTCGCGGCAGCGGGGCAGCCGGTGCACGGCTACGTCATCGGGGACGGCCCGCTGACGGCGGCGGTGACGGACGTGGCGGCACGCGCGGGCGTGGCGGATCGGCTGCACGTCATGGGCTTCCGGGATGACGTCCCGGCCTGCCTGCGGCGGATGGACGCGCTCATGGTCACCTCCGAGCACGAGGGGATGCCGACCAACGTACTGGAGGCGCTGGTCCTGGGGGTACCCGTGATCGCCCACGCCGTCGGCGGTCTGCCCGCCGTGCTGGGCGAGGGGCGCTACGGCGTGCTCGTCCGCGACCCGGACCCCGCCGCCTTCGCCGCGGCGCTATCGACCCTCGCCGCGGAGGGCGGAGCCGCGCGCCGACGGGCGGTAGCGGCGAGCGGCCGGGCCGCGGTGCGTTACGATTTTGCCCGGGTCGCGGCGGGGTATGCTCGGATCTATTCGGAGCTGCTGCGCGAGGCGCAGCCGGCCAGCGCGGCCACGGAGGTCCGCGAACCATGACCTACCGCGTGCTCGTTCTCGACGGTGCCCAGCGCAGTGCCCTGGCGGTGACCCGCTCGCTGGGCCGGGCGGGCATGCACGTCATCACCGCCGACGATCATCCGCGCACCCTCAGTGCCGCCTCGCGCTACTGCGCGGCGTCCCGGGTGTATCCCGCGCCTGGCGAGAACCCCGAGGCCTTCGTCGACGCGGTGGCGGCGCTGGTGGCAGAGGAGCGCGTGGACGTGCTCCTGCCTGTCGGCGATCTCACCACGGCGCTGGTGCTTGGCGGGTGCGAGCGTTTCGCCGGCGTCGGGCTGCCGTGCCCCCCGCGGGAGGCCTTCGAGACGGTGACGGACAAGGCCCGCCTTGCCGTCCTGGCCGCCGAGCGGGGCGTGCCGGTGCCCTCGACCCGTGCCTTCGACACCGGTGCCGCGGCGCTCGCCGCGTCGGACTCCCTGAGTTATCCGGTGGTGATCAAGCCCGCCCGCTCCCAGACCGCGGTGGGCGGGCAATGGCTGGCGCTGCCTGTGGTCCATGCCGCGGACGCCGGGGAGCTCGCTGCACAGCTTGGTGCCGTCCCCGGCTATGCCGACGTCCCGGTGCTGGTCCAGCAGCGACTCACCGGCGAGGGCCGGGGCGTGTTCGCCCTCTACGACCGGGGCCGGGCGGTGACCTTCTTCGCCCATCGCCGGTTGCGCGAGCGCCCGCCGAGCGGCGGGGTCAGCGTGCTCAGTGAGAGCGTGCCCGCGGCGCCGGAGCTGGTGGACGCCGCGGACCGGATCCTTTCGGCGGTGGGCTGGCACGGTGTCGCGATGGCGGAGTTCAAGCTGGACGCGGCCGGCCGGGCGCATCTGCTGGAGATCAACGGCCGCTTCTGGGGCTCGCTCCAGCTCGCCGTTGACGCCGGGGTCGACTTCCCGCTCATGGCCTGCCGGCTGGCGCTCGGCCAGGACCCCGCGCCGCCGGCGGGTTACCGCACGGGCTGCCGCAGCCGCTGGCTGCTCGGCGACCTCGACAGCCTCTACCTCCGCTGGCGCGACGGCCGGCGCTGGGCGCGCCGCGGCGAGCTGGCCGGCGCGGCCGCGCGGTTCCTGCGGCTGTTCGAGCGGGGCACCCGCTACGACGTGAACCGCCTCGAGGACCTGGGCCCGTTTCTCCACGAATGCCGTTACTACCTGCGGGGTGGGGCGAAATGACGGTCAACGCCACGATCGGTGTACTGCACACCATCGATACCACCGGTCCGGGTGGGGCCGAGACGGTGTTCCGCCAGCTCGCAACGGGGCTGGACCCGGCGCGTTTCCGTTCGGTGGTGGCGATCACCGGGGAGGGCTGGCTGGCCGACGACCTGCGTGCCCACGGTGTGACGCCGGTGATGCTGCCCGGCGGACGCCGGCGCATGAGTGTGCGTTACCTGCGGGCACTGGTCGGGCTGATCCGCCGCGAGCGCATCGACGTGGTCCAGGCGCACCTGTTCGGGACCGCGGTCTACGCCAGCATTGCCGGGCTGCTGACCCGCCGGCCGGTGGTCGCGACCCTCCACGGCAGCGTCGACGTGGACCCGGCGGACCGGGTGCTGGCGCTGAAGTTCGCGCTGCTGCGCGCGGGCCTGAGCGCCGCGGTGTTCGTCTCCGACGCCCTGCGCGACGGGCTCGCCGCCGGTGGCGTGCTGCCGGCCGGGCGTTGCCGGCGGATCTACAACGGCGTGGACGTGGCCCGCTACCGCGGCATCGACCGCGCCTCGGCGCGTGAGCGCCTCGGCGCCGGGGATGGCGAGATCCTCCTCGGCGCACTGGGCAATATCCGTCCCGCCAAGGACTACGGCGTGCTCCTCGAGGCCATGGCACGGCTCGTCGACGGACCGCAGGGCCACCGCTTCCGCCTGGTGATCGCCGGCCAGCCGGACCGCCACGGCCTCCACGAGGCCCTGCTGCGCCGCCGCGACGAGCTGGGCCTGGGCGAGCGGGTGGCGTTCACCGGTCACTGCACCGACGTGCCGGGTCTGCTCGGGGCGCTGGACGCGTTCGTGCTGAGCTCGGCCAGCGAGGGGCTGTCCATCGCCACCCTGGAGGCGATGGCCGCCGGGGTGCCGGTGGTCGCCACGCGCTGCGGCGGGCCGGAGGAGATCGTCAGTCACGGGGAGACGGGGTGGCTGGTGCCCGCGGGCGACCCTGCGGCCCTCGCCACCGGCCTCGCGCGGGTGGCCGGGGATCCGGATCTGTCGGCGCGGCTCGCCGCCAGCGGCCTCGCCCGGGTGCGCGCCGAGTTCTCGCTGGAGGCGATGACCGGCGCGTACGCCGGTGTCTACGAACAGGCGCTCGCGCGCAACGGCTCGTGTGCCCCGGCCCCGGGGTGGCTGCCATGAACGGTGCGGGCGGCGTGTCGATGACCGATCTGCTGCGGCTGCGGGCCGGAGCCATCGCCCAGGTCTTGGTCGGCGAGGGGCCGGCGTTCGCTCTGGTGTGCCTGTATGTGTTCATCGAATATGTCCGCCCCCAGAGCATCTACCCGGCGATCGACGTCCTCCCTTACGCCCAGGTCAGCATCCTGGCCGCGCTGGTGGCCCGGCTCGCGAGCCGCGAGCGTATCGACCTGGACAACCCGGTGACGCGGCTGCTGGCCGTGTTTCTGGTGGTCCTCCAGTTCGCCTGGTGGGACGCGTGGGCGCCGATGTTCTCCGGCGAGCGGGTAGTCACCCACGTGGTCTGGGGCATCGTGTTCTTCCTGGTGGTTACCACCGTGACCACCCGCCAGCGGTTCTTCGTGTTCCTGTTCCTGTACCTGCTGTGGAACCTGAAGATGTCCCAGCACGGTTTCCGGAGCTGGGCGGCCCGGGGCTTCGGTTACGACAACTGGGGTGTTACCGGCGCGCCGGGGTGGTTCCAGAATTCCGGCGAGCTCGGCATCCAGATGTGCATCTTCCTGCCCCTGTCGCTGTATTTCATGGCTGCGGTGCGTCCGTGGTGCGCGCGCTGGAAGTGGCTGCTGCTCGCCTTCCTGCCTCTCTCGGCGGTGGCCACGATCATCGCCACCAACTCCCGCGGGGCCGTGGTCGGGGCCGCGGCGGCGTTCGCATGGATGGCACTGACCAGCCGGCGGCGGGTTCGCATTGCGCTGCTGGCGATCGTCATCACGATCGTCGGCTACTCGGTGATGCCCGAGCAGACCCTGGAGCGCTTCGATGCCGCCGGCCAGGACGAGACCTCCCAAAACCGCCTGCTGCGCTGGCAGATCGGCTGGGAGATCATGCAGGAGCATCCGTGGCTTGGTATCGGCCCGGCCAACTGGGGGCCGTACTACCAGACCCATTACCCGCCGGAGGAGGGCCTGGAGCGCTACGGACTGCCCCACAGCATCTTCGTCGACGCCGGTGCCGAGTACGGTTTCACCGGGCTGACGCTGTTCGCACTGATGATCCTCTACGCCTTCCTCAACAACCGCCGTACGCGTCGCATGGCGCGGGCGATGGATGACCGGATGCTGGTGACGTTGGCCGGCGGCATGGATGCCGCGATGGTGGGGTTGCTGGTGTCCTCGTCGTTTGTCTCGGTGTTCTTCTATCCGTATTTCTGGGTGCACATCGCGTTCATCGTGGCCCTGAACAAGGTGGCGGCCGCGGCGTACGCCCGCCACGAGGCGACGGCCCCGGCCGTTGCCGGTGCGGTGACCCAGGCGCTGACCACGGGAGGTCGGACATGGCGACGGGCATGACGGTAGCTGTCTGGGACGAGGCGGCCTTTGCCGCCGCCCGGCAGTCCTGGGAGCGGCTGGTGGCGGCCTCGGATGCGGACCCGCTGTTCCTCGGCTGGGACTGGCTTTACGGCTGGTGGCGGCACTTCGGGGTACCGGGCGGGGCGGCGCTGCGGCTACTTGCGGTCCATGACGGCGATGGTTCGCTCTGCGGCATTGCGCCCATGATGGTCACCGCCGAGCGCGTGCGCGGGGTGCTGCCGAGCCGGCGGCTCCAGCTCGTGGGCAACTTCTGGCACGGTGCCGAGACGCTGCCCACCGAATACGCGGACTTCATCGTACGCCGGGACTGCGCCGAGGCGGCGGCCGACGTGCTGCTGGAATGCCTCCTGGGCCAGGATCAGTGGGGCGAGCTGGTGCTCGCCTGGGCCCGCGCGGACGGTCACGCCGTGCGTGCGCTGCGCCGCCGCGCTGGAGCCGAGGGGCTGTGGCTCCGAGACGCCGAGTACCGTACGAGCTATGCCGCCGACACCGCCGGCCGTTTCGAGGACTACCTGGCCGGGCTGAGTCGCAACACGCGTCCCAAGCTCTACAACCGCCGGGGGCAGCTCGCCCGTCACGGCGAGGTGCGCGTGGAGCGGCTCGCCCGGCGCGCCGACGTGGAGCCGGGACTGGCCCTGGTCAACGACCTGCATGCCCGGCGCTGGGGGCGGCCCGCCTATACCGGTGCCGCGCTCGCGTTCCAGCAGGGGCTGGCGCAGGCGCTGGCGGCACGCGGCGGGCTATGGCTGTCGGTGCTGCGGGTGGCGAACCGGCCGGTGTCGGTGCTCTACAACCTGCGCGTGGGGCGCCGGCTCTACTTCCTGCAGGGGGGGTTCGACGAGACCTTCGACCGCCGTTTGAGCCCGGGACTGCTGCACCTGGGCTATCTCCTGGAGGCCGCGTTCGCGGACCCCCAGGTCGAGGTGCTGGACCTGCTGGCCGGCGGCGGTCGCACGCGGCAGTACAAGGACGCGCTGGCGCCGGTGCGTACGCCGCTGGTGGACGTCCAGGCGGTGCGCCAGCCGCTGCTTTCCCTGGCTTACCGTGTCAGGGAGCGGATCCGTGCCGGTGGCTCTGCGAACCGTGCGATGGCGGGCTACGCGCACATGGAGGAACGGCGATGAGTGAGCAGACATTGCCGGCGGGGTCGTCGCCGCCCGGCGGCCGGCTGGGCTCGCGGTTCTCCCAGCTGCGCGGCTACTGGGCGAGCGGCGGCCTGGATCTGGTGCAGGAGGTGCTCTGCGTCAACGGCTATCTGCCGCCGTGGCTGTTCGATCTCGCCGAGATGCACGTGTTGCGGCTCACCGAGCTGAACGAGCGTCCGATGCGTCGCGTCAGCACGGCCTACGAGGGTGGCGAGGTGCGCGAGGCGGAGTTGCCGGTGGTCGCCGCGCTGGAGGACCCCGCCGGGGCGGTCGAACGGGAGGCGGACTATCGCGCCTACCTCGCCGACGGCCAGCGCTGTCTGGTCGTGCGGTACGAAGACGAGGTGGTGGCCTACGGCTGGGTCTTCCATGATCGTTTCGAGGCGGGACGCGGTCCGGGACGTGCCGCGATCCACCTGCGCCTGCGTCCCGGCGACGTGATGCTGGGCCATGGCTATGTTGTTCCCGGTCACCGGCTGCGCGGGGCGTTCCTCAGTCTCGCCGCCACGGCGGTGGTGAATGTTCCGCGCGGTGGCGCCTGCTATGCCGTGGTGGACCGGCTGAACGTGCATTCGCGGCGCTCCCACGAGCGGCTCGGTTTCGTCCCGGTTGCCCGGCTGCGTGCCCGGCGTTGGCCGTTCGGCGGCTACCGCTGGCGGGGCGGTCCCTGGTCCGGCGGGATGCACGTCATCGGCCGCGGGGTGCCGGAGGTGGGCCTGGACTCGTTGCTCGGGTGAGCCGGGCGGGTAAGGAGGAGGGGTGGCGATGAAGGGGCTGATCAAGCGTGCCCTGGTTCACACGGCGGCGGCGCCGACGGTGGCCCGCCTGTTCTCACCACTGACCACGGAGCGGGCAACCATCTTCATGCTGCACCGCTTCGAGGATCCGGAGACGGGAACGCCCGGGCATTCGCCACGCGCCCTGGCGGAGCTGCTCGGCTGTCTGCGCCGACACGGGCACGCCTTCCTGCCCCTGAGCGAGGTCTTCCGGCGTCTCGCCGATGGCCGGCCGGCGCTCGGCAATGCGGTGGCGTTCACCATGGACGACGGTTTTGAGGATCAGCTGCGTGTCGGGCTGCCGGTGTTCCGTCGTTTCGGTTGTCCGGTCACCGTGTTCCTGATCACCGACTTTGTCGACGGGGTGCTCTGGCCCTGGGATGCCCGTATCGACTACGCCTTCCGCAACGCCGCACGGCCCGGGCTCGAGCTGGAGCTGGGCGGGCGACGGCTGCGCTGCCCGCTGGACACCCCGGAGCAGCGCCGGCTCGCCGTCCGCGAGGTCCTGGCCGAATGCAAGGATATGGACGGCGATCACGTGGAGGCGGTGGTCGCCGAGGTTGCCGAACGCGCCGGTGTGCGTCTGCCCGCCTCGCCGCCGGCGGGATACCGGCCGCTCACCTGGTCCCAGGCGCGGGAGGCCGAGGCCGGCGGCGGCGTACGTTTCGGCCCTCACGGGCGCACCCACCGGGTGCTTTCCCGGCTCTCGGAGAACGAGGTGCGTGGCGAGATCCTCGGCTCGTGGTCACGTCTGACCACCGAGCTCCGCGCGCCGTTACCGGTGATGTGCTATCCGACCGGGCGCACGCGGGATTTCGGGCAGCGCGAGCGCCGCCTGCTGGCGGCGAATGCCTTTGCCGGGGCGGTGACCGCCGAGCCGGGGTACGCGGAGCAGGGCGGCAGCGCGGACGCACGTTTCGCCGTGGGCCGGTTCGCGTTGCCGGGCAACGTGGCCGACGCGCTCCAGTACTGCTCCTATATCGAGACGCTGAAGGACCGGCTGCTGCTGCGCCACAGCCTGTCCACCCACTGATCCCAGGGAGGGCCCCCGGATGACCCGGCCATTGTCGCGCACAGCCGCCGCCCTGCGCGGGCGGTTCAGGCGCCTGAATAACCGTGCCGCCGCGCTCTGGTACGAGCGGCGGCCTCCTGTCGTCGACTGGCGACGTGTCGAACGTCTGGTGGTGGTGTGTGCCGGAAACGTCTGCCGCAGTCCGTACGCACAGACGCGTGCGCTGTCCCTGGGGATGCCCTCGGTATCCTTCGGCCTGGTCACCACCGGCGGCGTGCCCGCGGATGCCACGGCGCAGCTGGTGGCGCGGCGCCGCGGCGTGGCCCTGGAGCGCCACCGCTCGGTGCAGCCGTTCCAGATCGTCATCGGGGCCGGCGATCTGGTGTTGTGCATGGAGCCCGGCCAGCTCCGTGCGCTGCGCCGCCGGGTGCGGTCCGCGGATGGACAGGCCGCGCTCATCGGATTGTGGGCGAATCCGCCGCGGGCGGTAATCGAGGATCCCTATGGTCGTGGCGAGGCCTGCTTCGAGGTGTGCTTCACCCAGCTCGACGAGGCGCTGAAAGCGCTGCAGGCGCAGTGGCACGCGACGCAGGGACACGGTCAGGGCGGTGATTCCGGGGCCCCGGGGGCGCGGGGTGCGCCGGATGCCGACCCGGATAGGGTGATGTGGTTCCGATGATGGGGTTGATGGGGCTCGCAGATGAGCCCTTGTCTCGCTGATATCGTCTCGCCGCGATGGTGGCGCCCGTGTGATGCGGGCGTATCTGTTTGCCACAACGAGTGAGCGCAATCCCATGAGTAAACGATGGATACCCGTGATCGCCCTCGCCTGCGCAGTCGGCACGGCGCAGGGGGCCACGCTGTTCAGTGACGGTTTCGAGAGCGGCGGTCTGAACCGCAGCGAGGGCGGCATTTCCTGGGGGTACAGCACCAGCGCTTCGGTGAGCGCCAACAACGCCTACTCCGGCAGCTCGTCGCTGGCCTTCGTCTACGACGGCGTCGGCGACGGTTCCGACTCCTTCGCCGAGCAGCGCCTGGAGCTCGGTCAGGCCTACCGCGAGCTGTGGTTCGGCTACGACCTCTACATCCCGGCCAACTACAGCCATCGCAGCCAGAGCGGTCCGAGCAACAACAAGTTCATCGCCATCTATCGAGACCCCTACACGAATCCGGGGTTCCAGGTGAATTTCTCGTTGAATGCCGACGGCAGCGGCGGCTCGACCCTGATGGCCCACCGCTATGACTACGGCAGCGAGGCGGGCATCCTCAGTGCGGGTTCCTTCATCGACAGCAGTGACCTCGGGCGCTGGCACAAGATTGTCGTTCACGTGAAGGTCCCCAGCAGCGGTTCGGCCAGTGACGGCGTGCTCCAGCTGTGGAAGGACGGCGAGCAGATGGCCGACTTCACGGGTGTGGCCATGTATGGCGGCGACGGGCAGAACTACTTCGATGAGGCCTATCTGCTCGGCTGGGCGAACTCCGGCTTCGACCAGCGTACGGTGTTCTACCTGGATAACCTCGTGGTCTCGGACACGCCGCTGAGCGGCGATGTCACCGCGCCGCCGGAGCCGCCGACGGTAATTGATACCGAGGTACAGTAACGCCTGCCACCCGTCCCCCCGGCGCGCCCGCGCCGGAGGGGACGGGTCACTTCACGCCCGTCCGTCGCCTCTTTTCGCCTAATTCGTCACGTCCGTCATGTGACGCTATCCAGTCCGTACCCGCGGTGGTAAACGGAATGTGGGGCAAGACGCTCTTCAACCCGGGTAACCGCCGATGTGTGGCATCGCTGGTCTGTTGGTCCCTGCGCAATCGCTTGCCACCGCGGCGCTGACCCAGCGTGCCCGCGGGATGGCGGCGGCGCTGCGTCACCGGGGCCCCGATGACAGCGGGGTATGGGTGGACGCCGATGCCGGTATCGCGCTGGCACACACGCGGCTCGCGATCCAGGACCTCAGCCCCGCCGGCGCCCAGCCCATGGTCTCGCCGGGCGGACGTTACCGGGTGGTGTTCAACGGCGAGATCTACAATTTCGCCGCGCTGCGTCGCGACCTGACGGCCGCCGGCGTGTCGTTCCGGGGTGGCTCTGATACCGAGGTGCTGGCCGCGGGGGTCGAGCACTGGGGGGTCGAGGCGACCCTCGCGAAGGTGCGGGGCATGTTCGCTGTTGCTGTCTGGGATGTCCGCGGGCGCCGGCTTCACCTTGCCCGCGACCCGCTGGGCGAGAAGCCCCTCTACTACGGCGCGGTCCCCGGTGTCGGGGTGCTGTTCGGCTCCGAGCTCAAGGCATTGCGCGCGGTGCCGGGCATGACCACGGCCATCGACAGGCGGGCCCTCGCGGGGCTGCTGCAGTACGGTTACGTCCCCGGGCCGCTGTCCATTCATCGCGGTACCTACAAGTTGCCGCCGGGGGTGCTGCTGAGCCTGGACTGCGCTCACGGACCGCCGGACGACGTGGCCCCTTGGGGCCGGCGCCGCGGTGTTCGCCTCACGCCCTTCTGGCGCCTGGCCGATGTGGCGGCGGCGGGGGTTGCGGATTCCGGGGCCGATGACGAGGCCGGCCGTATCGACGGACTGGACGCGACCCTGCGTGAGGTCATCGGTGAGCAGCTGGTTGCCGACGTCCCGGTGGGGGCGTTCCTCTCCGCCGGGCTGGACTCGGTGACGGTCACCGCCATCGCCCAGGCCATCACGCCACGGCCGCTGCGCACCTTCACCGTGGCCTTCGACGATCCCCGCTACGACGAATCGGAGGCCGCGGCCGGGATCGCGGCGCACCTGGGCACCGAGCACACGACGCTGGCGGTGACCGGCCGGGACGCCCTGGAGGTGATACCCGGGCTGCCGCGGATCTACGACGAGCCCTTCGCCGACCCCTCCCAGGTGCCCACCTGCCTGATCGCGCGGCGCGCACGCGAGCACGTCACCGTCTGCCTCTCCGGCGACGGCGGTGACGAGATCTTCGCCGGCTATAACCGCTATCTCTTCGCCGGCTCCGCCGCCGGCCTCGCCGCACGCCTGCCGGGGCCGCTGGCCCGGCTGGCGGGGCGGGGCGTGCTGGCGCTGCCGCCACAGCGCTGGGACCGGTTGGCCGGGGCCGCCACAACGGTGCTGCCCCCCCTGCGGCGGCTGTGGCGGCCGCGCATGGGCGAGAAGCTGCACAAGCTGGCCTCGGTGCTCGACGCCGGGGGCCCGGCCATGGTCTACGACGCCCTGATGTCGTACTGGCCGCGTGGGACGCTGCCGCTGCGGGATGCGGCCACACCGCCACCGTCCTGGCCGCCGGCGCGCCTCGAGGGGGCGCGGGCGCTGCTCGACGAGTGCATGCTCTGGGACGGGCTGCGCTATCTCCCCGACGACAACCTGGTGAAGGTGGACCGGGCGAGTATGGCGGTGGCCCTGGAGACGCGGGTGCCGCTGCTCGACCGCCGGGTGGTCGAGTATGCCTGGCACCTGCCGCTGTCCATGAAGGTCCGTGCCGGCCGGAGCAAGTGGATACTGCGCCGGTTGCTCGACCGCTATGTGCCGCCGGCGCTGATGGATCGACCCAAGTCCGGCTTCTCGGTACCGGTGGACGACTGGCTCCGCGGTCCGCTGCGCGACTGGGCCGACGCGCTGTTGGCGCCGGAGCGTCTGGCCGGCGAGGGGCTGCTGGACGCGGATGCGGTCTCGCGCCGATGGCGCGAGCACCTGGGCGGGCGCCGCAACCACGGCCTCGCGCTGTGGACGGTGCTCATGTTCGAGGCCTGGTACGAGGCGTTGCCGGCGGCGTTACCCGTGTCGGCTGCAACGACCTGGCAGGGTGGGGAGGCGATGGCCTGTGTCGAGCGGTGACCCGGGGGCGGTGACGCTGTCTTTCGTCATCCCTGCGCGCAACGAGGCGGTGATGATCGCCGCCACCATCGCGAGCATCCATCGCCACGCGGCGGACTGGCACCACGAGGTGATCGTGGTCGACGATGCCTCGGGCGACGATACCGCGGCCCTGGCCCGCGAGGCCGGCGCGGTGGTGGTGGCCGGTACCGGCGCGGGTATCGGTGCCAACCGTAATGCCGGTGCGGCGCTGGCCGGCGGCCGGGTCCTCGTGTTCCTGGACGCGGACGTGGAGCTCACGGCGGCGTGGCAGGCGCGGATGCCCGCGGTCTGCGTGGCGCTGGCGCAGACCCCACACCTGATTACCGGCTCGCACTGCGACATCCCTGACCGGGCTGGCTGGCTGGAGCGTTACTGGTTCGCCGCCTTCGCGCGCGAGCGCGGCTCACGCCACGTGGGCAGCGGTCACATGGTGATCAACACGGCGTTCTTTCGCGAGCTCGGCGGCTTCGATCCGTCCCTGGAGACCGGGGAGGACTACGAGCTCTGCGCCCGGGCACGCCGGCAGGGTGCGACGGTGATCAACGATATCGCCCTGCGGGTGGTCCACAAGGGCTTCCCCCGCGGGCTCGCCGCGTTCATCCGTCGAGAGGCCTGGCATGGCCGCGGTGATTTCCGCTCCTGGCATGCCCTGATTCACTCCCGGGTGGCCGTGCTCACGGTGGTCTTCCTCGTCGCGCATCTCGCCGGCCTCGCCGCGCTACTGGCCGGCTGGACCGGCGGGGTGCTTGCCGCGATGGCGGTGGTGGCCGCGGTGCTGGTGGCCTCGTCGCTACGCAAGTACGCCGGCCAGCCGCTGCGGGTGCTCGCGGTGAACGCGCTGATCTTCTACTGCTATTACCTTGGCCGCGGCCTCGCCGCACTGCGGCGTCTCGACCCGCGCGGTGCCCGGCACGCCCGGATGGCCCAGGGGGTGCGCGGATGAGCGGCGAAGCGGCCCGGATGGTCTCGCACAGCGCGATCTACGGGGCGGGCAATATCGCCCGCAAGATCGTGGCGTTTATCATGCTGCCGATCTATACCCGCTACCTCACCCCCGCCGACTACGGGGCCGTGGAGCTGTTCACGCTGTTGCTCAGCGTGGTCGAGGTCTTCTTCGGCATGCGCATGGGGCAGGCGCTGTTTCGCTACTACTTCGCGGCCGACAGCAAGGCGGAGCGTGACGAGGTGGTGACCACGGTGCTGGCCGTCGGTGCCGGCGTGAGCGCGCTGGGGGCGATGGCGGTGGCGGGTTTCTCCGAGCCACTGGCCCGTGTGCTCTTCGGCGAGGCGCTCTACGTCCACCTGATCCCGCTGATCGGGCTGCTGCTGGTCACCCAGGGGGTGGAGGACTTCGGCCTCAACTTCATACGCGCCCACCAGCGCCCCGGGCTGTTCCTCGCCCTGAGCCTGGGCAAGCTCGCGCTGCAGGTGTCGCTCAACCTCTACCTGGTGGTGTGGCTGGAGCTCCATGTCGCCGGCGTGGTGCTCGGCAATGTGCTCTCCTCCGGTGCCATCGCCCTGTTCGGCGTGGGCTACACCCTGCGCTACACCCGGTTGAGGCCCTCGCGCCGGCACCTGCGGGTGCTGCTCGCCTTCAGCTATCCGTTCTGGATCTCCGGGCTTTTTCAGATCTACATCAGCTTTGGCGACCGTTATTTCCTGCGGGTGTTCACGGACATGGCGCAGGTCGGCATCTACGCGCTGGCCTATCGCTTCGGCTTCCTGCTGGTGGAGTTCACCTGGGGGACGTTCGCGAACATCTGGGACACCCAGCGTTACCGTATCCTCGAACGCGGCGACGCCCGCGAGATCTACCAGATGACCTTCCAGTACTTCGCGCTGTTCACCATCCTCATGGGGCTGGGGATCGCCATGTTCGTCGGCGACGTCATCCACGTGATGGCTGCGCCGGCGTTCTGGCCCGCCGCCGACATCGCGCCGGTCCTGGTCCTCGCCTACATCCTCTACGTCTGGACGCTGTTCTCCAACTTCGGGCTGCTGCTCGCCGAGAAGACGCGCAAGCTCGCCATTGCCTCGGGGATCACGGCGGTGGTGATCAGCGTCGGCTACCTCGCGCTGATCCCGCTGCTGGGGGCCCTCGGTGCCGCGCTGGCAACGCTTATCGCCCTGAGCGTGGAGCTCACCTGGGTGCATGCCCAGGCCCGGCGGGAGTACGACATGGGCCTGCCCTGGGCCCGGGTGCTCTCGGCGCTGGCGTTGGCCGTCGTGCTCTACGCCATCGCCGAGGCGGGACCGACGGAGCTGGTGTGGTCGCTGCTGCTGCGGGGGGCCCTGGTCGGCGTGTTCCTGGTGGCGGTGCTGTTCTCACCCCTGCTGCCCGCGGAGCAGCGCGGCCTGGTGCGCTCGCTGATCCGCCGTCCCGCGCGCCTGCGGGGGGTCGCCGGATGAGCGCGTCGCTGCGCAGGGCCAGGCAGGCGGCGCGGGCCGGGGTGTGCGCTGCTGCCCGGGCGGCCGGGACGATCGGCTGGCGCCGCCGGGCGCCGTCGCTACTGGTGCTCACCTACCACCGTGTCCTGCCCCGGGACGATCCGCGCTGGGCGGACGAGCAGCCGGGGATGCTGGTCTCGCCGCAGACCCTGCGCATGCACCTGGCGGTGCTGGGGCGGCACTTCACGCCGGTGCACCTCGCCGACTGGCTCGATGCCCGTGCCCGTGGTGCGGCCATGCCCCGAAGGGCGTGCGCCATCACCTTTGACGATGGCTGGCGGGACAACTACGAGCACGCCTACCCGGTGCTGCGGGAGATGGGCTGGCCGGCGACGGTCTTCCTGGTCTCCGACCTCATCGGTACCGCCGAGGGCTTCTGGCCGGAGCGCCTGGCCGCCGTGCTGCGTCGGGCGGTGACGGCACCAGCGCGGGTCTGGACGGGGCCGGCCTTCGCGTGGCTCGGGGGACTGGATAACGCCGTAGCGGCCTACCGGGCGGTACCGGACGCCGACGCGCTGGACGGGATTATCGAGGCCGCCAAGGCGCTGCCGGACGCCGAGCTGCGTGAGCGGCTCGCGGCGATGGAGGCGGAGGTGGGCATCGGCGCCGACGAGCCGGCGCTGCTCGACTGGGTACAGGTGCGGGAGATGACCGCCGGCGGAACGGTGCAGCTCGGTGCCCACACCCGCACGCACATGCGACTGCGCCCGGATGTGCCGCCGACGGTGCTGGACGAGGAGATCGCCGGCGCGCGCCGGGTGATCGAGGCGGCGGCGGGCGTGGCGGCGCCGCTGTTCTGCTATCCCAACGGCGACGCCGCACCGGCGGCGGTGACCCGGGTGCGGGACGCCTATGCCGGTGCCTGCACCACGGCCCACGGCTGGAACGCGGCGGACGCCGATCCCTACCGCCTCCGGCGTGTGGGGGTGCACGAGGACATCGCTGCCGCACGGGGTGGTTTCATCGCCCGCGTGTCGGGCTGGCTCTAGGGGCAATGCTGTCCGGGGGAGGGACGCGATGGAGTGGGTGTTCTGGATCGCGGCGGCAGTGGCGGTGTACAGCTACTTCCTGTATCCGCTCGTTCTGCTCGCCCTGCCGGTGCGCTGGCGGCCGCCGACAGCGGGGGACATGGAGCCGGCGTCGGTGCCGACGCTGTCGGTCATCATCACCGCCTACAACGCCGGCGCACTCCTGCGCACCAAGCTGGACAATACCCTGGCGCTGGACTATCCGGCGGCACGCCGGGAGGTGATCGTCGCCTCCGATGCCTCGGACGATGACACCGACGCGATCGCCCGTGCCTATGCGGACCGCGGTGTGGTGCTGGTGCGCGCGCCCGAGCGCCGGGGCAAGGAACACGCCCAGTGGCTGGCGGTACAGCAGGCCCGTGGCGAGATTCTGGTGTTCTCCGATGTCGCCACCGAGATCGACGGCGGCAGCCTGCGGCGGCTGGCGAGCCTCTTCGCGGATCCCTCGGTGGGCGCGGTCTCCAGCGAGGACCGCTTCGTCACCGCCGAGGGCGTGCCGGTGGGCGAGGGGCTGTACGTGCGCTACGAGATGGCGTTGCGGCGGCTGGAGGCGTCGCGGGCCGGGCTGGTCGGGCTCAGCGGCTCGTTCTTCGCCGCGCGGGCGGCGGTGTGCCGGGACTGGGACAGCGATGCCCCCAGCGATTTCAACACCGCGCTCAACTGTGCCCGGCTCGGGCTGCGCGCAGTCTCCGACCCGGCGGTGATCGGGCGTTACCGTGCGATCAGCGACGACCGCCGGGAGTACCAGCGCAAGTACCGCACGGTGCTGCGCGGGATCACCGGGCTGCTGCGGCATCCCGAGGTCCTGGATCCACGCCCGAACGGCGGTTTCGCGTTTCAGATCTGGAGCCACAAGCCGATGCGCTGGGCCGTGCCGTGGTGCCTGCTGCTGGCGCTGGCCGCCAACGTGGCACTGCTGGGGCTGCCCGCGATGACGCCGCTGTATGCCCTGACCCTGGCGCTGCAGGCGCTGTTCTACGGCAGTGTCCTCCTGGGGGCGGTCTCGCCCGGGGCGCGGCGACGGTGGTTCTGGGTGCGTGTGCCGTACTTCTTCTGCCAGGCGAACCTGGCCATAGCCCATGCGAGCGTCGCCTACGCGGGTGGCCGGCGGATGACGGTATGGCAGCCCTCGACGCGCTGATCCACGGCCGCCTGCCCCCCGCTGGCGATCCGGTCCCCTGGTGGGGCGTAGCGCGCGCGGCACCGGCCATCCTCCCCGGCTACGGGATGCGGCTGTACGGCTCGGGCACCATGGCCCTGGCGGTGGCCCTGGCCGCCGCCGCGGCGGTTCGTGAGGAGCGTCACCCGCAGGTCCTGCTGCCGGCCTACGGCTGTCCGGACCTGGTCGCCGCCGCGGTGTTCGCGGGGCTGGAACCGGTGCTGGTGGATCTTGCACCGGAGCGGCCGTGGCTGGACCTGGACGCCCTGACGACCGTCCATGCGCCGCGGTGCGTGGCGGTTGTCGCCGTCGATCTGCTCGGGCTGGGTGAGCGCATCGCCGCACTCGCGGCCTTCGCCCGTGCCCGCGGGCTGTGCCTGATCGAGGACCGGGCCCAGGCATTCCCGGTGGTCGGTGACGACCGCGAGCACGGTGACTACGTAATCCTGAGCTTTGGCCGCGGCAAGCCTTTGAGCCTGCTCGGCGGCGGTGCGGTGCTGGCGCGTACCCCCGCGCTCGCCGCCGCCCTGGTGCGCCCGCCCCAGCCGCCGGGCGGGGTGGCGGCGATGCTGCGCTATGCACTGGCGGCCGGGGTCTACAATGTCATGCGCCGGCGCCGGGCCTACTGGCTACCCAGCGCGCTGCCGTGGCTGCAGCTCGGAGCGACGGTCTACGATCCCCTCACCGGGATCACGGGCATGGACCCGGTGCGCCGGGCACGCCTGCCTGCCGCGGTGGCGCGCTTCCGCGCCGCGCCCACGCAGCCCCAGCGGCGGCTCGCCGACGCCCTCCGGGCGGGGCACCTGCCGGGGATCACGGACCTCCCGCGGGCCTGCCCGGGCACCGCAGCGGCCGCGCGGCTGCTGCGCTATCCGCTGCTGGCCACCGACCGTGGCCACCGCGACCGCCTGCTGGCGCGGCTCAACGCCCGGGGGCTGGGGGCGACCGCCCTCTACGGCGCGCCGCTGGGGGCTATCCCCGGTGTCCCTGCACCGGTGGCGGGTACCGTCGCGCCTGCGGCGGCGGCGTTCGCCGATCGCCTGCTCACCCTGCCGACCCACTCCGGGGTGACCGACGCCGACGTCGCCCGCATGTGTCGTTCACTCGCCGCCGGCTGACGGTTGCCCGTCACGGTCCAGACGGATGGGCAGTGTCCGCACCCGGTGGCCGGTGAGGGCGGACACCGCATTGGCCACCGCCGGTGCCAGCGGCGGCACGCCGGGTTCGCCGACCCCGCCGGGGGGCTCGCGGGAGGGCAGGATGTGGACGTCCACCCGGGGCATCTGCGAGAAGCGCAGCAGCGGGAAGTCGTGGAAGTTGCTCTGGACCGTGCCGTTCCGGCCGCGGGTGATGCGGCTGTAGAGGGTCGCGGTGAGCGCGAAGGCGATCGCGCCCTCCATCTGTGCGGCGACGGTGTCCGGGTGCACGGCGATCCCGCAGTCGACCGCACAGACGACCCGGTGAACGCGCACCCCGCCGTCGTCGTCCCGAGAGACCTCGGCCACCTGGGCCACGTAACTGCCGAAACAGGCGTGGGCGGCGATCCCCTGCGCGCGCCCGGCACGGGGGCTGCCCCAGCCGGCCCGGGCCGCCGCGAGCTCGACCACCGCCGCCAGCCGGGGGGCGTCCCCGAGCAGCCGCAGGCGGTAGTCGACGGGGTCGATGCCGGCTCGCCCGGCGAGCTCGTCGACGAAGCATTCCACCGCGAAGGCGTTGTAGGAGTGGCCGACGGAGCGCCACATGCCCACGGGCACGCCGACATCGCGCATGGCGTAGCCCACCGCGGCCCGGGGGATCGCATAGGGCAGGGCGACGGCACCCTCGACCGCGAGGGGGTCGAGGCCGTCGGTGACGCTGCCGGGCCACAGCGATTCCACTACCGAGGGGGCGGCGATCCGGTGATGCCACGATTGCGGCAGCTCGTCCGCGCCGAGCCGGGCCTCCAGGAGGTGATGGCTCGGCGGCCGGTAGACGTCGTGCCGGAGGTCCTCCTCGCGGGACCAGATGACCTTGACCGGGGCTCCCACGGTGCGGCTCAGCGCCACCGCCTCGGTGACGTAGTCCTGCTCCAGTCGGCGCCCGAAGCCACCGCCGATCAGTGTGCCGTGCACGCTGACGTCGTTCCCGGTGGCGAGCCCCAGGCGACCTGCCACGCGGGCGAGAAGGGCGCCGGGACCCTCGCCCCGCGCCGCGGCGAGGGCAGCGTCCCGGGCGCGGCTGCGGGACTGGGTACCCGTCCAGACCTCGATCCCGTCGTCGCCCGCTGCGGCGGTGGCGTTGGGCGGCTCGAGGCAGGCATGGGCCTGCAGTGGGACCCGGTAACGTGCGCTCACGAGGGCGTCGCCGGCGACGTTCCCGCCGTCCGCCTCTCCGCGCTGCCAGGCGGTGGGCATGTCCCCGTCCAGCGCCTCTTCCAGGATGGCGGCGATCGCCGTGTCGTCCGGCAGGCCGGCCGGTGGCCATTCCGGGGCCAGAGCGTCGAGGCCCTGCCTGGCTTCCCAGTAGCCGTCGGCGACGACGGCGACGGCACCGCCGGGCAGGGTGAGGACATCTTGAACCCCCGCGACAGCGCGGGCGGCCCGGGTGTCCATCCGGACGGGTTCCCCGCCGGGGACCGGCGGATGGGCGACACTCGCGACCAGGGCGCCGCGACGGTTGATGTCGATGCCGAACACCGCGGTCCCGGTGAGCTTCTCGGGGACATCCCGCCGGGGCGGGGAGTGGCCGATCCAGCGCCATTCCCCCGGTTCGGTGAGCGCGACCTCGGCGGGCGGTTCGAGCCGGGCCGCGTCGAGCGCGAGGGCGCCGTAGGCCAGGCTGCGGCCGCTGGGGTCATGATGGACGTGGCCGTCCGCGGCGCGGCAGTCGGCGTCGTCGACGCCCCAGCGGGCGGCGGCGGCGGTGATCAGCAGCGCCCGTGCCGTGGCCGCGCTCCGGCGGAGCACGGGCCACGCCTCGCGGATGCTGGTGCTGCCGCCGGTGGTCTGCTCGCCGTAGACGGGGGTGAGGGGCGCGGGCGCGAGCTCGATGGTGTCCGGCGCGACGGCGAGCTCCTCGGCGACAAGCAGGGGCAGTGACGTGGTCACGCCCTGGCCCATCTCGGCCTCGGTGAGGCGCAGCACGATGCGGCCGTCGGTGCGGATCTCCACCCAGGCGTCGGCGTAGCCGGTGTCGCTCATGGCGCCGTTTCCCGCGGTGGTATCCCGTGAGCCGGCCAGGCGGGCGGCCACATACAGGCCGGCGCCGGCGGCGAGGGCGCCGACGATCAGGCGGCGGCGCGTGGGGCTGAACTTCCCCTCAGCCATTGCGTCCGCCGGTGAGCGCGGCAAGCGCCCGGCGTGCCCGCTGGTAGGTGCCGCAGCGGCAGAGCACCCGGTCCATGGCCGCCTCGGTCTGCGTGGGACTGGGCCGCGGGGTGGTCCGCAGCAGTGCGGTGGCGGCGATCACCTGGCCGGGCTGGCAGTAGCCGCACTGTGGGACCTGGGCCTCGCGCCAGGCGGCGATGACCGGGTCGTCCCCGGCGGCGAGGCCCTCGATGGTGGTGACGGCGGCACCGTCCAGGCTGTCCATGGGGGTGCGGCAGGCGGGCACCGCGGCGTCGCCGACCAGTACCAGGCACGCACCGCAGAGGGCGACGCCGCAGCCGAATTTCGTCCCGGTGAGGCCGAGGTCCTCGCGCAGGTACCACAGCAGCGGACGCTCCGGCGGGCCGTCGTAGCGCCGGGCGACGCCGTTCACTTCGAGGTCGATGGCCATGGCCGCGCCGCCTCCCTGTGCCTTGCCTCGGCCGGCGGGCGCGACGCGGTACGGCGTCAGCCCGGGGGGCCGTAGTCGATATGATAGACCGCGCCGCGGTAGTCGTCGGAGACCAGCAGGGCGCCGCTCGGCAGGACCAGGACGTCCACCGGTCGGCCCCAGATCTCTCCGCTGTCCGTCAGCCAGCCGGTGACGAACGGCCGGTAGGCGTCGCCGGTCCCGGCCAGCGCCGCCTCGGGGTCGACTCGCATGAGGCGGTAACCGATGCGCTCGCTGCGGTTCCAGGAGCCGTGCTCGGCGATGAGGATGTCGCCGCGGTAGTCGGCGGGAAAGGCGTCACCGTCATAGAAGCGCATGCCCAGCGCCGCGACGTGGGGGCCGAGGCGTTGCACCGGCGGGACGTAGCGGGCACACGCGTCCGGCGAACCGTATTCCGGATCGGGGATGTCGCCGCCGTGGCAGTACGGGAAGCCGAAGTGCGTGCGCTCGCCGGTGAGGCGGTTGAGCTCGTCCGGCGGGCGGTTGTCGCCGAGCATGTCGCGGCCGTTGTCGGTGAACCAGAGGGTGCCGGTCTGCGGTGACCAGTCGAAGCCGACGGTGTTGCGCACGCCCCGGGCGATCACCGTGTGTTTGCCGTTGTCCGGGTCGACGCGCCAGATCTCGCCGTAGCGCTCACAGACGTTGCAGGGCGCGCCCAGGCCCACGTAGAGCGCACCGTCCGGCCCGGCGGCCAGGTAGCGCCAGCCGTGGTGATCGTAGCGGGGCAGTCGGGCCACGGTCTGCGGCGCGGGCGGGTCATCGAGCCGTGACTCGATCGCCGGCAGGCGGGCGATGCGGTCGGTGAAGGCGACGTAGAGGTCGCCGTCGAGGAACGCCACCCCGTTGGGAGAGTCCGGCGAGCCCTCGATGAGCAGGTGGCGGTGGTCGGTGCGCCCGTCGCCGTCCGTGTCGCGCAGCGCGTAGACGTTCCCGGCGCCGCGGGAGCCGACGAATACCGTGCCCTGTGCCCCCAGCGCAAGACTGCGGGCGCCGGGCACGTCGGCACTGTAGACGCCGGCGGTGAAGCCCTCCGGGAGGTCCAGCCGGGCGAGGCCGTGCTCGGTCGCGCTACGGCAGGATTGAGCCGCCGCGGCGACTACCACGAGGGCCACGGCGCGAAGGAGATGGTGTGGCATGTCGCCCTCCTTGTCGCTCGGCTTACGGCCGGGGGTTGACGCTATGCGTCCAGTATGTAGAATTTCGCGACCTGTCGCGATGATTCCGCCCAGGCGGGTCGGGCGGCAGGGAATGACAATTTGGAGGGATACCCAAGCGGTCAACGGGGGCAGACTGTAAATCTGCTGGCTCAGCCTTCGGAGGTTCGAATCCTCCTCCCTCCACCAGACAATCTGGCGCGGGATGCAGCGGGTTCCAGGCGGGTGTAGTTCAATGGTAGAACCTCAGCCTTCCAAGCTGATGATGTGGGTTCGATTCCCATCACCCGCTCCAGTGTTCGGTCCCGCGACAGGACGATTCGGTTGTCATGCCCATGTAGCTCAGGGGTAGAGCACACCCTTGGTAAGGGTGAGGTCGGCGGTTCAAATCCGCCCATGGGCTCCATCTACCGAGCTTTCCGTAGTCCGTAGAGAGCCCCCTCAAGTAAGTCCGACGCCTGTTCAACAGCTCGCGAGCCAACGGGAGAAAACGCCGTGTCCAAGGAGAAGTTTGAGCGCACGAAGCCGCACGTGAACGTGGGAACGATTGGTCACGTTGACCATGGCAAGACGACGCTGACGGCGGCGATGACGAAGGTGATGGCGGAGAAGTACGGGGGTGCGGCGCGCGCG
>NZ_JBHFPQ010000032.1:0-132351 GCF_041949875.1 Arhodomonas sp. KWT2 | reverse complement strand
TGCCACGGTGTCGAGCTCGCGGAAGATGCCCTCCTTGAGCTCCGGGGACTCCGGCGCCGCCTCGACAATCACCGTTGCATCGGCCAGGTCCGCCATGCGGGTGGTGACGCTGAGTCGCGCGAGCGCGGCCTCGGCGGCGTCAGCCTCCAGCCGGCCCTTGTCGACGAGGCGGCGCAGGCCGCCGCCGATGGCCTCGCGGGCCTGCTCCAGTGCGGTCTCGGAGACATCGCAGATCACGACCTCGCGATCCGCGACCAGGGCGGTCTGGGCGATGCCCCGGCCCATGGTGCCCGCCCCCACGACGGCGATGCGCTGCGGCGTGTCAGTCATCGGCATCCTCCTCTGCCATTCCCCGTAGGACGTATTTCTGGACCTTGCCCGTGGCGGTCTTCGGCAGCTCCGAGAACACCACGTGCCTGGGAACCTTGAACCGCGCGAGGTGGGCACGGCAGTGCTCGATGATATCCGCCTCCGTGACCTCCTCGTGCCCCGGCTTCAGGGTCACGTACGCGCACGGGGTCTCGCCCCACTTTTCGTCGGGTTTCGCCACCACCGCCGCCTCGGCGACCGCCGGGTGGCGGAACAGGACATCCTCGAGCTCGATGGTCGAGATGTTCTCCCCCCCGGAGATGATGATGTCCTTGAGCCGGTCCTTCAGGTCGATGTAGCCGTCCGGGTGCCACACCGCCAGGTCGCCGGTGTGATACCAGCCGTCCGCGAACGCCTCACGGGTGGCCGCCTCGTTCTTGAGATAGCCCTTCATGATGTTGTTACCGCGCATCACGACCTCGCCCAGCGTCTGGCCATCCTTCGGGACCGGCGCGCCGGTCTGCTGGTCGATCACGCGCAGACCCTCGAGGACGTGGTAGCGCACGCCCTGGCGGGACTTGATCCGCGCGCGCTCGTCCAGCGGCAGCTCGTCCCACTCGTCGCGCCAGCCGCACACGGTCACCGGGCCGTAGGTCTCGGTGAGGCCATAGACATGGGTGACCTCGATGCCCAGGGACTCCACCCCCGCCAGGGTCGCCGCCGGCGGCGCGGCGCCCGCGGTCATCGCCCGCACGGTATGGCCGAACGTGCGGCGCTGCGACTCGGGCATGTTCACCAGGCCGTTGAGCACGATGGGGGCACCGCAGAAATGGGTGATGCCTTCCTCGTCGATCAGTGCCATGATCACCGCCGGGTCGACCTTGCGCAGGCACACGTGGGTGCCCGCCGCGGCGGTCACCGTCCACGGGAAGCACCAGCCGTTGCAGTGGAACATCGGCAGGGTCCACAGGTAGACGGGGTGGTGCGGCATGGCCCACACGCACATATTGCCCAGGGCATTCAGGTAGGCGCCGCGGTGGTGGTAGACCACGCCCTTGGGATTGCCGGTGGTGCCCGAGGTATAGTTGAGCGAGATGGCGTCCCACTCGGCCTCCGGCAGGCGGTAGGCGAACGCCGGGTCCCCCGCCTCCAGGAAGGCCTCGTAATCCGTACCGCCCAGGCGGCGCCCGCCAGGGCCCTCCGGATCGGCGACCTCCACCAGCACCGGCGGCTCGTCGAGCTGTGCCAGGGCCTGCTCGACGACGTCGGCGTACTCGGTATCGGCAATCAGCACCCGGGCCTCGCCGTGGCGCAGCATGTAGGCGATGGAATCGGCGTCCAGTCGGGTGTTCAGTGCATTGAGTACACCGCCGGTGAAGGGCACGCCGAAGTGCGCCTCGAGCATCGACGGGATATTGGGCAGCATCACCGCGACAGTGTCGCCGCGGCCGACGGCCCGCTGGCTCAGCGCCGAGGCGAGCCGGCAGCAACGCTCGTAGGTCTGGGCCCAGTTGCGGCGGGTAGCACCGTAAACCACCGCGGTGTAATCGGGATAGACGACGGCGTTACGCTCGATGAACGTCAGCGGCGACAGCGGCACGTAGTTCGCCCCGCACGCCGGCAGGCCCTGATCGAAGATATTCACGCTGGCTTGTTCCATTGCAAGCTCCCGGTTTAGCGTCTGATTCTCAGCCCATACGCAGCGGCGCCGCGGGCTGCTCTCCTCCTATGCGAAAATGGCTGCCGCACCACCTCCCGGTTATGTAGCCACGACTGTGATTCGTACTAATCCGATCGCAAACGCTCGAACAGCGCAGCGATGCCCTGACCGCCGCCGATGCACATGGTCACCACCGCGTAGCGCCCGCCGATGCGCTCCAGCTCGTGGATCGCCTTGACGGTGAGGATGGTCCCGGTGGCACCGATGGGGTGGCCGAGGGAAATACCGCTGCCGTTGGGGTTCACCCGCGCCGAGTCCAGTTCGAGGTCTCGCACCACCGCCAGCGCCTGGGCGGCGAAGGCCTCGTTGATCTCCCAGGTGTCCACATCGCCGGTGGCCACGCCGGCGCGCTCGAGCAGCTGGCGCACGGCGGGGACCGGACCGATGCCCATGTACCGCGGCTCCACTGCGGCGACCGTGCCGGCAACCAGCCGCGCCCGCGGATTCAGGCCCTGGCGCTCGGCAGCCTCGCGGGAAGCGAGTACCACCGCGGCGGCGCTGTCGTTGAGCGTGGAGGCGTTGCCGGCGGTGACGGTACCGCCGTCGCGCTTGAACACGGGCTTCATCGCGGCCATGCGCTCGACGTCAACGTCCCGGCGGGGCCCCTCGTCGGTGTCCACGGTGACCGTGCCCCTGCGCCCGCGGATCTCCACCGGAAGGATCTGCTCGCGGAAATGGCCGGCGTCGATGGCCGCGCTCGCCCGGCGGTGGCTCTCCGCGGCGAGGGCGTCCTGGTCCTCGCGGGGGATTCCCCACTTCTCGGCAACGTTTTCCGCGGTGATACCCATGTGACACTCGTCGAACGGGTCGGTGAGCGCGCCGACCATGGCATCGAGCATCTGCCCGTCGCCCATGCGCTGGCCCCAGCGGCCGGCGGGCAGCCAGTACGGTGCACGGCTCATGGCGTCGCCACCGCCGGCGACGGTGCAATCCGCCTCGCCGGTGCGGATGTAGTCGGCGGCGGTGAGGATGGCCTGCAGGCCGCTGCCGCACAGCCGGTTGAGGGTGAGAGCCGGGGTGGAGACGGGCAGGCCGCCGTTCACGGAGGCGACCCGGGCGAGGTACATATCCCGCGGCTCGGTGTGAATGACATTGCCGAAGACGGTATGCCCCACCGCCTCCGGCGACACTCCGGCACGGACGACTGCCTCGTGCACCACCGAGGCGGCGAGTTCGCCGAGGGGAACGTCTTTGAGCGCGCCGCCATAACTGCCGATCGGGGTGCGGACACCGTCGACAACGACTACTTCCTGCATATCGCCTCCAGAAATGTACCGCTCGTGTCTTCGAAAACCCGGCCAGCCCTACATGTTGGGGTAATTGGGTCCACCGCCACCTTCGGGGACGACCCAGTCGATGTTCTGGGTGGGGTCCTTGATGTCGCAGGTCTTGCAATGCACGCAGTTCTGCGCGTTGATCTGCAGGATCGAATTGCCCGAGTCGTCGTCGACGAACTCGTACACCCCAGCCGGGCAGTAGCGCGCCTCCGGGCCGGCGTAGCGCTCGAGGTTCACGCGCACAGGCACCCCTCCTTCTCGCAGCGTGAGATGGCAGGGCTGGCTCTCCTCGTGGTTGGTGTTGGAGATGAACACCGAGGAGAGGCGGTCGAAGGTGATCACCCCGTCTGGCTTGGGATAGTCGATGGGCGTGGCCTCGTCCTTCGGTTTGAGCTGCTCGTGGTCGGCGTGGTGGTGGAACGTCCACGGTGCCTTCCCCCGGAAGAGGTACGTGTCGATGGCGGAGTAGGCGATAGCCGGCCACAGCCCCCAGCGGAAGGCGGGGCGGATGTTGCGCGCGCGGTAGAGCTCGTCCCACAGCCAGCTCCGGCGCAGCTGCTCGGGATAGGCGCTGACTTCGGCACCGGCCTCCGCCGCCTCGCCGGTGAGCGCCTCGAAGACCGCCTCCGCGGCGGTCATGCCGGACTTCATGGCGGTGTGACTGCCCTTGATCCGGGGGGTGTTGAGAAAGCCCGCGGTGTCACCGATGAGCGCCCCGCCCGGGAAGGTCAGCCGCGGGATGGACTGGTAGCCGCCCTCGCTGATCGCACGTGCGCCGTAGCTGATGCGTCGCCCGCCCTCGAAGGTGGGACGGATCGCCGGGTGGGTCTTGAACCGCTGCATCTCCTCGAACGGCGAGAGATAGGGGTTGTCGTAGTCGAGCCCCACCACGAAGCCCACCGCGACCTGGTTGTCCTCGAGGTGGTAGAGAAAGCTCCCCCCGTAGGTTTTCGGGTCCATCGGCCAGCCCACGGTGTGGATGACCAGTCCCGGCTGGTGCTGCGCCGGATCCACCTCCCAGAGCTCCTTGATCCCGAGCCCGTAGGTCTGTGGATCGGCCCCGGCACGCAGGTCGAAGCGCTCGAAGAGGCGCTTGGTGAGCGAGCCGCGGCAGCCCTCGGCGAACAGCGTCTGGCGGGCATGCAGCTCCACGCCCGGCTCGTGGTTCGCCCCCGGCGTGCCGTCCGGGTTCAGCCCCATGTCACCGGTGGCCACGCCCTTGACCGAGCCGTCGTCGTGGTAGAGCACCTCGGCGGCGGCGAAGCCCGGGTAGATCTCAACGCCGAACGCTTCGGCCTGCTCGGCGAGCCAGCGGCAGAGATTGCCGAGGCTGATGATATAGTTGCCCTCGTTGGCCATCTGCGGCGGCGTGGGCAGCCGCCGGGCACTTCGCTCGCCGAGCAGCAGGAAGCGGTCCTCGGCGACCGTGGTGTGCAGCGGCGCGCCGCGATCGCGCCAGTCCGGAAGCAGCTCGTCGAGCGCGCGCGGGTCAAGCACCGCTCCGGAGAGGATGTGGGCGCCGATCTCGCTGCCCTTCTCCAGCACGCATACCGACAGCTCCTGCGCAGCCGCCGTGGCCTGCTGCATCAACCGGATCGACGCCGCCAGCCCCGAGGGGCCGCCACCGACGATCACCACGTCGTAGTCCATGCTCTCGCGTTCCATGCCCCTTTTCCTCAGAACTGCTCCTCAGCCAGGGACAGCGTGGCCCCGTCATCATCGGTCACACCATGACCGAGCGCATCCGCCCGCGGCAGGAAGTGACGCATGTAGAACGCCGCCGTGGCACGCTTGGCCTCGTAGAAGGGATGCTCGGCGGTGCCGGCCTCCAGGGCCCGGTCGGCGAGCACCGCCGCCCGGCCCATCTGCCAGCCACCGAGCACGAACCCCGCCTGCATGAGATAGGGGGTGGCGCCGGCCAGGGCCGCCTCGCCACCGTGCTCCAGGAGGTGCACGGTACTCCGCCGCAGGCCGTCCAGCGCGGCCCGCAGGGCCTTGCCCTCGACCGCCAGGGCATCACGCTCCGCCAGCGCCGCCGCATCCGCCTCGGCCTCGTCGAGCACCGCCGACAGGGTCTCGCCACCGTCGCGAAGGACCCGGCGCAGGGTGAAGTCCTGGGCCTGGATACCGGTGGTCCCCTCGTAGATGGTGGTGATACGGGCGTCACGCAGGTATTGCGCGGCCCCGGTCTCCTCGACGTAGCCCATGCCGCCGTGCACCTGCACACCCAGCGAGGTCAGCTCGTGGCCGAGTTCCGTCGCGGTGCCCTTGATCAGGGGCGTGAGCAGCGCCACCCGGCGCTCCGCCGCGGCGGCGTCACCGTTGTCCGGCGCACGCCGGGCGACGTCCATTTCCGCAGCGGCAAGCATACCCAGCGCCCGCATCGCCTCGGTGCCGGCACGCATGGTCATGAGCATCCGCCGCACGTCCGGGTGGTGGATGATGGCGGCCGGCCTGCTGCCGCCGGGGCGACGCCCCTGCACCCGCTCCCGGGCATAGTCCCTGGCCTGTTGATAGGCGCGCTCGCACACGCCAACTGCCTGGACGCCGACCTTGTGGCGGGCCTCGTTCATCATCGTGAACATCTGGTGGAGACCGCGCCCGGGCTCGCCGACCAGGTAGCCCACCGCCCCGCCGTCGTCGCCGAAGCTGAGCAGGCAGGTGGGGCTGGCATGGATGCCGAGCTTGTGCTCCAGCGCCACGCAGCGCACGTCGTTGCGCTCGCCGGGCCGGCCGGCGTCGTCGACGAAGCGGTGGGGCACCAGGAACATGGAGATGCCGCGGTTGCCCGCTTCGGCGTCCGGGGTGCGGGCGAGCACGAGATGGACGATGTTCTCCGTCATGTCGTGATCGCCCCAGGTGATGAACAGCTTCTGTCCGGTGATCCGGTAGTGATCGCCCTCCGGCACGGCGCGCGTGTTGATCGCGGAGAGGTCCGAACCGGCCTGGGGCTCGGTCAGATTCATCGTGCCCGGCCACTCGCCGCTGACCAGCGGCGCGAGAAATCGCTGCTTGAGGCTGTCACTGCCGTGGCGCTCCAGCGCCAGCACGGCCCCGGCAGTGAGCAGCGGACACAGCGCCAGCGCCATGTTCGCGCTATTCCACACTTCCTGGGTGGCGCAGGCGAGCAGCTCCGGCAGGCCCTGCCCACCCCAGTCGGGATCGGCGGCAATGCCGTTCCAGCCTCCTTCGACGAAGGCCTGGTAGGCCTCGCGGAATCCCGCCGGGGCGTGCACGCCGGTCTCGTCAAGCCGGCAACCCGCTTCGTCACCGCTGCGGTTGAGCGGTGACCAGACCTCGCCGGCGAGACGCGCCGCCTCCTCAAGCACGGCCTCGACGACGTCCGGCGTGGCCTCCTCCAGGCCCGGCAGGGCAGCCACCCGGTCCAGTCCGATGAGCTCTTCGATGACGAAGCGCAGTTCGCGCACGGGGGCAAAGTAGGCAGTCATGATTGTCTCGCTGTCCGGGCTGGCGGGTCACTGGCGCGTACGCAGGGCGTCGAGCAACTGCGGCACGGCCTCGAACAGATCGCCGACCAGGGCGTAGTCGGCAACCTGGAAGATGGGGGCCTCCTCGTCACGGTTGATCGCGGCGATCACCCGACTGTCCTTCATGCCGGCGAGGTGCTGGATGGCCCCGGAGATACCGACCGCGAGATAAAGCTCCGGGGCTACGATCTTGCCGGTCTGTCCCACTTGGCAGTCGTTGGCGATATAACCGGCGTCCACGGCAGCGCGGGAAGCGCCCACCGCCGCACCGAGCTCGGCGGCGAGCTCGCGAAGCATGTCGAAGGCCTCGGCGCCGCCGAGGCCACGCCCGCCGGAGATCACCACCCTGGCGTTAGCGAGATCCGGCCCGTCGCCGGCACTCAGCGACTCGTCGACGAAACGTGACAACGGCGGGTGATCCCCGGCGGACAGGCGCTCGCAGGGAGCTGCGGTATCCGCCTCCGCCACGGAGTCGAAGGCGCTGGTGCGCACCGTGACCACACGCACGACGTCTTCGCAACGCACCCGTGCCAGGGCATTGCCGGCATAGATGGGGCGGATAAAGGTACGCCCGTTCTCCACCGCGACGGCATCGGAGACCATCGCCACGTCCAGCAGCCCGGCCACCCGGGGCATCACGTCCTTGCCGGTACTCGTGCCCGCAGCGACGACGCCGTCGTAGCCGCCGTCGCGCACCAGCGTGGCGATACGCTCCGCCACGGGCTCGGCGAGGTCGTCAGCATAGGCGTCGTCCTCACAGAGGAGGACCTGGACAGCACCGTCCAGCCCCGCCGCGGCGTCGGCGACACCGACACAGCCGGGACCGCCGATGACCAGGACGTCGTAGCCCTCGCCGAGCTGCCGGGCGGCGGAGGCCGCGCGCCGGCTCGCCTCGCCGAGGGTGCGTCCGTCGTGCTCTGCGATCAGGAGGATACTCATGGTCAGATCACCTGTGCCTCGTCACGGAGCCGTGCAGCCAGCTCGGCAGCGTCGGCGACGCGCACGCCGGGCTCGCGCCCCGGCGGCTCGCTGACGCCAAGCAGCGTGAGCCCGGCGTCCCCGGCCACACCCAGGTCGGCGAGGGACATGGCCTCCAGGGGCTTGCGCTTGGCCTTCATGATGTCGGGGAGCTTTACGTAGCGGGGCTCATTGAGCCGCAGGTCGGCGGTCACCACCGCGGGCAGCCGGAGCGCGACCCGGCGCGTGCCGCCGTCCACCTCTCGCGCGACGATGACCTCGCCATCCGCCGGCTCGATGCCACAGGCAAAGGTGCCCTGGCCCCAGCCGAGCCGGCCCGCCAACATCTGCGCGGTCTGGTTGGAGTCGTCGTCGATGGCCTGCTTGCCCATGAGGATAAGGTCCGGCGTCTCCCGCACGGCCAGCTCGGCGAGGGCGCGGCTGACCGCCGGCGGCTGGAGCTCGGCGTCCGTGTCCACGTGGATGCCGCGATCGGCGCCCAGGGCGAGCGCGGTGCGGATCACGTCGGTGACGGCTTTTTCGCCGATGCTGACCACCACGACCTCGTCCGCCTGCCCGGCCTCGCGCAGCCGCACCGCGGCCTCGACGGCGATCTCGTCGAAGGGGTTCATGGACATCTTCACGCTGGCGGTATCGACCCCGGAACCATCGGGGCGGACACGCACGCGGACGTTGTGGTCGACGACGCGCTTGGCGGTGACCAAGACCTTCATGGCGACTCTCCCCCTCTGCGCGCTGCTTGCCTTGGGTGGGCTCACGCTATTCGCTATCAAATATAGTGTCAACACTGTATTTGATTAGGTAAATACTGTGGCGCAGGCGGGTACGGGATACGCGGCAGAGGCCGCGGACACCGTGCGCAGCCTGGGGGAATGGCTGCTCCGTGTCGGTACTAGTAAACTCCCGCCGACCATCCACCGGGAGCCGCCCATGAGCCTCGACGATCAATGGTTCTCCGAAGCATTCGAGAGCGAGGGTGTCGCCTTCTCGCTGCGAGTGCACCGCAAGCTCCTCGATGAGCGTACCCGCTATCAGCACATCCAGGTCTTCGAGACGAGCCACTGGGGCAACGTCCTCACCCTGGACGGCTGCGTGATGCTGACGACGCGGGACAACTTCCTCTACCACGAGATGATGGCCCATCCGGCGCTGTTCACCCACGCCGATCCCCGGCGGGTGCTGATCATCGGCGGCGGCGACTGCGGCACCCTGCGCGAGGTCCTGCGCCACCCCGGCGTGGAGCGCGCGGTGCTGGTGGACATCGACGAGGGCGTGACCCGGGCCTCCGAGCGCTTCTTCCCCGAGCTCACCGAGGCCAACGGCGATCCCCGCGCGGAGCTGCGCTTCACCGACGGTGTCGCCTACGTCCGCGACACGCCGGCGGACTCATTCGACGTGGTCATCATCGACAGCACGGATCCGGTGGGCTTCGCCGAGGGCCTGTTCGGCGCCCCTTTCCTGCGCGAGGTGCACCGCGTCCTCGACGACGGCGGGCTGGTAATGCAGCAGAGCGAGTCGCCGCTGTTCCACGCCGACACCCTCATCCGCGACCTCCACGGCGCACTCGCCGAGGCGGGCTTCGACCAGCGCGTGACCCTGCCCTTCCCGGTGCCGAGCTACCCCGGCGGCTGGTGGAGCGCCACCCTCGCCGGGCGCGGCACGCCGGTGTACGGCTTCCGCGAGGCCGACGTGGCCGCACGGCCGTTCAGCACCCGGTACTACGACGCCGGCACCCACCACGGCGCCCTCGCACCGCCGCCGTTCTGCGCCGGCGTGTTCCACCCCACGGCCTCCGCCGGGTAGCGCGTTCCACCCCGCTCACCCGGAGCGCGGACGCCCCGGCCAACCTGACCGGGCACGGCACCGCCGTCGCCGGTGCCACATCGAAAGGCATCCACGCAGGCATCCGGCAACGTCCCGGATACGCCGGGCCGGTTGCGTACAAACGGATGAAAATCATTATTGTTATTGCTAGTCTCCGCCTTCCAACACCTGCCCAGGGAGACCGCAATGACGACCAACACCCATGGCCCCCCGCTCGCAAGCGCCGGACGGCTCATCGGTACCAGTGCGCTGGCCTGCCTGGCCGTCGCCGCCCATGCCGAGGAAGAGCAGGCCATTACGCTGGACGAGACCGTGGTGGTCGGCAGCCGCGCCCCGGCGAAGATCAGCGACCTGCCCGGCACGGTCTGGGTGGTGGAACCCGAACAGTTCATGGAGCAGGTACGCGGCGGGGCCTCCCTGAAGGAGGCACTGGGCAAGCTCATCCCCAGCCTCGACGTCGCGCCCCAGGGCCGCACCAACTACGGTCAGAACATGCGCGGCCGCTCGGTGCTGGTGATGATCGACGGCGTCTCGCTGAATTCCTCGCGGGGCATCAGCCGCCAGTTCGACAGCATCGACCCGTTCAACATCGCCCGGGTGGAGGTCCTGTCCGGCGCCACGGCACTGTACGGCGGTGGCGCCACCGGCGGGATCATCAACATCATCACCAGGCGCGGTGACAGTGGCGGCCCCGAGTTCGCCACCCAGACCGGCGCGACCAGCGGCTTCAATGACGGCGACGACTACCAGGCACGGGTCGCGCAGTCCGTGAGCGGCGGCAGCGAGCGGGTACGCGGCCGGCTCGGCCTCGCCTACCAGCGCAACGGCGGGTTCTATGACGGCAGCGGCGAGCAGATCATTCCGGACATCTCGCAGACGGACCTCCAGTACAACCGCAGCATCGACCTGACCGGCTCGCTGGACATCGATCTCGGCCCCGACCAGAGTCTGGCGTTCACCGGCCAGCTCTACGACTCCGGCTACGACGGCGACCGCGGGCTCTACCTCGGCGAGGACCTGGCCGCGGTCACCGGCTCCGACCCGGGCAGCTTCGACATCCGCGGCGGCTTCGAGAGCGACCGCGAGCCGGCCACCGAGCGGCACATGCTCAACGCCACCTACCACCATGCGGATCTGCTAGGCCAGGAGCTCTACCTGCAGGCGTTCACCCGCGGCGAGGAGGCGGCATTCCATCCATTCCCGTACCTGTACTCGGATCTCGACCAGGATGGCAACGCGGACCCCTACTACTCCGCCTCCGAGCAGAACACCGACGTCCACGGCGCCAAGGCGCTGGTGGTCACGGACCTCTCGCCGGTGCGTCTGCAGTGGGGCGTGGACGCCGACCGCGAGACCTTCGACGCCAACCAGATGCTCTTCGACTACCAGCGGGTGCTCGACAGCGGCGGCCTGAAGCTCGACGAGACCGCCACGGTGGGCCGCTACCCGAACTACCAGGTGGACACCATGAGCGCCTTCCTGCAGGGCGAATGGCAGGTCAGCGAGCGCTGGCGGCTATCCGCGGGTGTGCGTCGGCAGCACTCGGATGTGGAGATCGACGACTTCGTCGGCGCCGAGCAGCAGGTCGCGGTAGCCAGCGGGCTGGCGGATTCCGCCGAGGCCATCCCTGGCGGCAGCAACGACTACGAGACCACGCTGGTCAACGTCGGTGCGGTCTTCGACGTGTCCATGAGCGATCAGCTCTGGACCAACTTTTCCCAGGGCTTCGAGATCCCGGACCCGGCCAAGTACTACGGCCAGGGCCAGTACACCCTGGACGACGGCCGCTACGTGCTCGACGACAGCGTCAACGTCGACGATTCACCGCTGAAGGGGATCAAGACCAGTCAGGTGGAGATCGGCTGGCGTCATTTCGGCGAGCGCACCACCGCACAGGTCGCCGCCTACTACGCCTGGTCCGAGGAGGCCCTGGACTATGACAGCCAGAGCCTCGCTGTGAAGGTACTCGACGACGAAACCCGGGATTACGGCATCGAGGGCAAGCTCAGCTACCGCCTGACCCGGGCCTGGCGCGTCGGCGGCAGCGGCCACCTGGTGCGCTCGGAGCGCAAGGTCGACGGCGAGTGGCAGAAACGCGCCGCCACCTCGGCCAGTCTCTCCAAGGCCACCGCCTTCGCCGGCTGGCAGCGCGGCGGCACCCGCGTGCGGCTCCAGTACACCCGCACCTTCGATCTGGAGGACGACGCCGGCAACGAGATCAAGGGCTTCCAGACCGTCGACCTGCTCGGCAGCCACCAGCTCCCGGTCGGCGAGCTCTCCTTCGGCATCCGCAACCTGCTGGACGAGGAGTACACCACCGTTTGGGGACAGCGCGCCCAGATCTTCTACGCGCCCTACTACGGCCCGGAGGAGATGTTCGACTTCAAGGGCCGCGGCCGCACCTACAGCCTCACCTACACGGTGCACTACTGAGGCCGGCGGTGAGGACGCACAGCCATTCGTGGCCCGGCGCCGCGATCCCGGGGCGGGACCGCCCGCCCCGCCGCCGGCGGTGCCTACCCGGCACCGCTCAGGCGCTCCAGGCGCAGCCGGCCGCGCTCGTCGAACAGCCGCCGTGCGACCAGCCGGTTGGCCAGCAGCGTCCCGGTGCCCGTGCCCACGGTGATCAGCAGGAAGATCAGGATCTGATAGCGCACCGCCTCCCCGGGCGGGCTGCCGGCGAGGATCTGGCCAGTCATCATCCCGGGCAGGCTGACCACCCCGGCGGCGGCCATGGCGTTGATCACCGGGATCATACCGCTGCGCACGCTCTCGCGCCGCAGCGGCGCGATCGCGGCCTGCCAGGGCTCGCCCAGCATCAGCCGGGCCTCGATGGCGGCACGCTGGCGCCAGGCCCCCTCGGTGAGGCGCTCCAGTCCCAGGGCGACGCCGTTCATGGTGTTGCCGAGGAGCATGCCCAGCAGGGGGATAGCGTACTGGGCGCGATACCAGGGCTCCGGGCGGACCAGAACCAGCAGCGCCAGCGCCGCCGTGGCGAAGCTCGCCACGAACATGGCCCCGGCACCGATGCCGTAGCCCCAGCCGCCGGCGAGGGGACGGCGCTGCCGGGCGTGGACCTCGCGGGCGGCGATGAGCAGCATCCCGACGCCGATGAGCACCACCCAGTACCAGTGCGCCAGGGCGAACACGGCCTCCAGCACCAGTCCCACCAGGGCGAGCTGGATCACCATGCGCAGGGCCGCGAGCAGCAGCGCGCGGCTCACCGCCAGGCGCTCAAGCCAGGCGACGCCGCCGAGGGCGAGCACCAGCGCCGCCGCCACCGCGAGATCGGTCACCGACAGCGCGATTACGTCCATGCCGTCTCCGTCAGCCGCCCGCCGGCGGCGATCGTGTACCCCCGGGACGCGACCCGCATCACCTGCTCGCCGTCATGACTCACCCACAGCAGACCGCAGCCGCGCTCCCGCAACCCCGCCAGCCAGTCCTCGGTGCGCCGGGCATTGGCCGGGTCGAGGTTCGCCGTGGGCTCGTCGAGGAGCAGCATGAGGGGACCGCGCACCGCCGCACGCAGGAGGGCGAGGCGCTGGCGCTCGCCGGAGGACAGCCGCGCCACCGGCCAGGCCATCACCCCGGGGTCCAGACCGAGCAGCTCGAAACCGTCGCCGGCGGTGCCGGGGGGGAAATGCTCGTCCACCCGGTCCGCCCACCACGCACTCTCCGCGGGCACGTACATCACCCGCGCCCGCCAGTCCGGTCCGCTCATGGCCTCGCAGGCGACGCCGTCCAGGGCGAGCCGGCCGGCGAACGGGTCGAGGTCGGCGAGCGCGCGCAGAAGCCGGGTCTTGCCGGCCCCCGATGGCCCGGTGAGCGCCACGCACTCGCCGTGCTCCACGCGGAGGTCGTCGACAGTGACCGGACCCGCCTGCATCCCCTCGGCCTGCAATGCCACGCTCGTGCTCCGTCGTTTCGGCGACCAACCCTTATAACGGCAGCTCCGCCGGCCCGGCAAGCTGGTGCCGCGGACGCCACCCGGGCGGTCGCGAACCGCCCGTCACCCCGACACTACCGGTAACCGCCATGGACCTGCTGCGCTTCGTCTTCCGTGAATACGCCCGCGCCTTCATCGGCGTGCTCACTCTGAGCCTGGCGAGCGCCGGCCTCGGCGTGGGCGTGATCGCCTACATCAACCAGCGCCTGATCGCCGGGGATACCCCGGTGTCCGCGCTGCCGGGGCTGCTCGGGCTACTGCTTGCACTGCTCGCGGTCTCCCTCGGCGCCCAGCTCGCGCTCACCACCCTCGGCCATCACTTCGTCTACCGCCTGCGCGCCCGGCTGGTGAAGCGCATCCTCGACACCGATATCGAGCGCCTGGAGGCGCTCGGCAGTGCCCGGCTGCTGGCGAGCCTGTCCAGCGACGTGCGCAACATCACCATCGCCTTCGTGCGCCTGCCGGAACTGGTCCAGGGCATCGTGCTCACCACCGTCTGCGCGATCTACCTCGCCTGGCTGTCGCCACCGCTGCTCGCCGTGACCTCGGTATGGATCGCCCTGACCATGGCCGGGGGGGCATGGCTGGTCTCGCGGGTATACGCCCACCTGCGCGACGTGCGTGAATCGGAGGACCGGCTGTATCGCCACTTCCAGACCGTCATCGACGGCCGCAAGGAGCTCGCACTCAACCGCGACCGCGCCCGGCGACTCTTCGAGGGCGACTACGACGAGGCCGCCCGGGACTACCGCCACCACGTCATCCGCGCCGACACCTTCCACCTGAGCGCCAACAACTGGACCAACATCATGATGCTCGGGGCCATCGGCGTGGTCTTCTTCCTCGCCAACGGCCTGGGCTGGGCGGACACCGCGGCGGCCGCGACCTTCTCGCTGACCCTGCTGTTCCTGCGCACGCCGCTCATCCAGGCCGTCGGCGCATGGCCCACGCTCACCGCTGCCCGGGTCGCCTTCGAGAAGCTCGACCGCCTGACCCTCGCGGACTACGAACCGGGCTTTCCCGCACCGGCACCGGAGCCGGACTGGCAGGCGCTGGCCCTGCGCGGGGTGAGCTACCGCTACCCCGCCACGACCGGCGACGGCTTCGCCGTCGGGCCGATCGACCTGACCCTGCGCCGCGGCGAACAGGTCTTCCTGATCGGCGGCAACGGCAGCGGCAAATCCACCCTCGCACGCCTGCTCGTCGGGCTGGTCGAGCCCCACGAGGGCGCGCTGCAGGTCGACGGGCGCACGGTGACGGCGGCGCAGCGGCATGCCTACCGGGCCCGGTTCGCCAGCGTGTTCACGGACTTCCACCTGTTCGGCGAGCTCCTGGGTCCCGACGGCGCGGCGCCGGACGATGCCCTCGTGGCGGCGTGGACCGAGCACCTGGGGATGACGCATACCGGTGCGCTGGAGGACGGGCGGATCGCCAGCACCCGGCTGTCCCAGGGCCAGCGCAAGCGCCTGGCGCTGCTGCTCGCGATCGCGGAGTCCCGTGACGTGCTGCTGCTCGACGAGTGGGCCGCGGACCAGGACCCGGAGTTCCGGCGGGTGTTCTACCGCGAGGTCCTGCCGCGGCTGCGGGACATGGGCAAGACGGTGTTCGCGATCAGCCACGACGACCAGTACTTCCAGCATGCCGACCGGCTGCTGGAGATGCGCGACGGCCAGCTGGTGGAGCTCACCGGCGCCCAGCGCGAGGCGGCCAGCCGGGATGCCGTGGCCCGGCTGCAGCGCGGCGGCTGAGCGCCGCCGGGCGGCTCACAGCCGGCGCAGGCCCCACATGAAGTAGGCGCCGCCGAGCAGCGAGGCCACCAGCCCCGCCGGCACCTCCTGGGGGAAGAGCAGCTGCCGGCCCACCCAGTCCGCGAGGACCATGAGGGTCGCACCGCACAGCGCCGCCCCGGCGAGGTGGGCGCGGGCCCGGGCGAAACCCAGAAGCCGCGCCATGTGCGGGGCGAGCAGACCGACGAAGCTCAGCGGCCCCACCACCAGCGTCGCGCAGGCCGTGAGCCCGGCCACGAGCAACAGCAGCACCAGCCGTGCGCGGCGCACGCCCACGCCCAGCGCCTGCGCCGTCGACGCCCCCAGGGGCAGCAGCTCCAGCCAGCGCACCAGCGGCCAGCTCGCCAGCCCCAGCGCCCCGGCCAGTACGGCCACGGTGACCGCGCCGGTGAGGTCGACGTAGTAGGTCGAGCCGGACAGCCACGCCAGCACCCGCTGGCCACGCGGGTCGCCGCCGGCCAGGACGATGCCGCGCACGGCATCGAACAGTGCCGTGACCGCCACGCCGCTGAGCAGCAGCCGGTCCGGGCGCAGGCCGCTGCGGTGGTTGAGCGCGATCAGCGCCGCGAGCACCGCGAGCGCACCGAGGGTGCCCACCGCCACCAGCGTCACCCCGCCGGGGGCGGGCAGCAGGAAGATCGCCGCCATCAGCGCAATGGCGCTGCCACCGCTGATACCCAGCACCTCCGGGCTCGCCATCGGGTTGGCGGTGATGCGCTGGATCAACGTACCGGCAACAGCGAGCATCACCCCGCTCGCCGCAGCGGCGATGACCCGTGGTGCCCGCCACTGGAGCACCCCCCAGTCGAACGGCGCCGTCCACGCCCAGCCCCCGGTGGCACGGCCCAGATACAGCGCGAGCACGAGGCCCGCCGCCAGTAGGAGGACGATCACCGCCGCGAGCCGGGCGGGGGCCGGATGCCGGCGGCCGATCCCGTGACCGCCGGCCGCGGCCGTGCCGCCGCCCAGACGCAGCCGCGGGATGAGCCAGAGCAGCAGCGGGGCGCCCAGCGCCGCGGTGGTCGATCCCGTCGGGATGAGGGTGGGCAGCACCCCCGCGAAACGCTGGAGCAGCAGGTCCGTGGTCGCCAGCAGCAGCGCCCCGATCAGGGTCGACCAGACCAGGCGCTGACCGAGCCGGCGCGCCCCGGCGAGGTAGGCGAGGTTCGGGGCGGCCAGGCCGACGAAACCGATGATCCCCACCGTGGCGACCACGCTGGCGGTGAGAAACACCGCCAGCGCCAGGCCAGCGAGACGCAGGCGCCGCAGCGGAATGCCGAGGCTGCGCACGCTGGCGTCGTCCAGTGCGAGCACCGTCAGCGGGCGCAGCAGCAGCCACGCCAGCGCGCCACCGAGGATCAGCCGCGGGGCCAGGAAGGCCGCCCCGCCCCAGCCGGTCTGCGCCAGCGAGCCCGCGCCCCAGATCAGCAGGCCCTTGAGGGCCTCCTGGTGGAAGAGCAGCAGCACCATGCCGAGGGCGCCGAAATAGAGATTCACCACCAGTCCGGCAAGCACCACCACCACCGGTGCCAGCGCCTGGCGCCAGGCCAGGGCGAACACCAGTGCCATGGACAGGCCGCCACCGGCCACCGCCACCCACTCGCGCCCCGCCCCCAGGAGCCCGGGCGCCGTGAGGGTCGCGACCATCAACGCGAGGTTCGCGCCGCTGGCCACACCGAGGGTGGTCGGCGCCGCGATGGGATTACGCAGGATCTGCTGCATGAGCACGCCGGCGAGCGCCAGCGCGCCGCCGGCGAGCAGCGCAGTCGCCAGACGCGGCCACCAGGCGAAGAACAGCGCGAGGGACGCCTGGTCCGCGCCCGGCCCGGCGGCGAGGACCGAGACCCCCTCGGCAATACCGCCGCCGGCGTGGAGCCCGGCGAACGCCAGGACGAGCAGGGCCAACGCGAACAGCCCGCAGGCACGTGCCGGCGTCATCAGTGCGCGTCCTCCCGCTGTCGGTCGTCCAGGGCGTCGACGAGGTGCAGGGCAAAGCGACGCGCCGAGGGCAGCGCGCCGAAGCTCCACACCGGCGGCAGGCGGACCACGTCGCCGCGGGTCACGCTGGGCAGCGACTGCCACAGGCCGTTGTCCGCCAGCGTCCGCTCCACCCCGGCCGGGAACGGCTCGATCACGACGATCCGGGCGTCGATCCCGGCCAGCGCCTCCAGGCCGACCAGCGAAAAGCCCCAGTAGTTGGTCGGGCCCGACCACGCGTTGCGCAGCCCCAGCCGGTCGAGCACCACCTGGTACAGGCCGTTCTCCCCGAACACCCGCACATGGCGGGCATCCATGAACTGCACCATCAGCAGCGGCCGCACGTCCCGCCCCGCGATCCGCCCGCGGCAGTCGGCGAACACCTCGCGGGTGCGGCGGATCAGCCGCTCCGCCGCCGCCTCGCGGTCCACCAGGGTGCCGAGCCGGCGGGTCAGCGCGAGCATCTGCTCCCAGGTGTCGCTATCCGGGGTGTAGAGCGCGAACTCGCTCACCGGCGCGATACGCTCGAGCCGCGGTGTCAGCGAGGTGAACATGCGCGATATGAGGATGCGGTCCGGCGCCAGCCGGGCGAGGCGTTCCATGTTCGGCTGCATGCGCAGCCCCAGGTCCGCCACCGAGTCCGGCAGACGCGGCTTGCCCACCCACGCCCGGTAGGCATCCACCTGAGCCACCGCGAGGGGCGTGACACCGAGGCCGAGGAGCGTCTCCGCGAGGGTCCAGTCTACCGTCGCCACCGCCGGGGGCGCGGCGCGGCCACGCCCGGGCACGAGGGCAACGATCACGGCGAGCAGCATCAGCGCGGCGGTGGCACGCAGCGGACGATCGGCCATGGGCTCCACGGACGCTCGGGGTGGGCGGCCCGGTGACCACGGATGCGCCTGGCACCGGCCACCGGATGGAGCCGGCATTCTATGGTAAACGGGAATTATTCGCAAAATGGAATGACAGGGGCCATCGCAACGTCACGGCAAGCACCGGCCGGTAGGTCGGGCACATGCGTTTCCTGCCCGGGCGGCGCCCCCGCAACCGCCATTCCCGCCCCGGCGATTGCCGGCTGCCTGCGGGCAACCGATCCACACCAGAAGCGGTCCGCGTAGGTCGTGCACCGTAAGGTGTGCGACGTCTCGATGGTTTGCGCGGGGATGTCGCACACGGCCAGAGGCCGTGCACGACCTACGCGTCTATGGAATCCACCGTCGAGAACACGCGGCCGGTTGCTTCGGGCAGCCGACCGTAGCGGGATATCCCACGGGATGCGGCACAACGTCGCGGGAAACGTCGGGCATGTGCGTCATATGGCCGGAAGGCGGCCCCCGCGACCGCCGTTCCCGACCCGGCGGTGTCGGTCGCCTTCGCGCAGCGGAACGACCGTGGATACCGTCCCGCGAGTCACGCGAGTTGCGGGGCACACGGTGTCTGGTCCTTGATGACGCCGAAGCAGATCGGGACGGGCTTGCACATGGCCGGCGCAGGCGCTGGCAGAACGCGCGCACATCGGGGTCGTAAGGGCGGAAGCTCGAGGCAGTCGACGTTGCCGGCACCGCAGGACGGGATGCTGGCTGCCAGGAGCCGCCAACCCACGGGAACTCGCGTAGGTCGTGCGCCGCAGGCGTGCGACATTCCGGCGCGGTCATTGAAGATGTCGCACACGGCCCGCGGCCGTGCACGACCTACCGGTCTGCCTGGAGCGGCCAACCCGGGCGGCCTGTCACCGCCCGGGATTCCTGCCGCAGGTCGGCTGCTCGAAGGCAACCGACAATTCCCCACCGAGGCCGGTGCGATCGCGGACATGCACTGGCCAGTGACCGACACGGGGCGACTCGTGCGTCCTGCTCAGCCCCGCGATCCGTCCGGGCACGGTGCGATCAACCATAAAAACGCCCCGGGACCGAGCGGTCCCGGGGCGTGGTCACGGGCAGGTCATGCCTGCCGCGGTATCAGGAGATCTTGGTGAACTCCGGATAGGCCTCGAGACCGCACTCACCGATGTCGACGCCCTCGGTCTCCTCCTCCTCGGAGACCCGGATACCGCACACCGCCTTGAGGATGGCCCAGACGATGAGGCTGGTCACGAACACCCACACGAAGATGGTGAGCGCACCGACGATCTGGCCGACGAAGGTCGCCCCGTCGTTGGTGATCGGCACGATCAGCAGGCCGAAGACGCCGACCACGCCGTGCACCGAAATGGCGCCGACCGGGTCGTCGATCTTCAGCTTGTCGACGGCGACGATGCTGAACACCACGATCACACCGGCGATCACGCCGAAGATGGTCGCGGCCAGCGGCGACGGCGTGGACGGCTCGGCGGTGATGGCCACCAGGCCCGCAAGCGCGCCGTTGAGCAGCATGGTCAGGTCGGCCTTGCCGAAGGCGAGACGTGCGGTGATCAGCGCGGCGACCGCACCGCCGGCGGCGGCGGTGTTGGTGTTCAGGAACACCATGGCCACGGAGTTGGCGCTGGCGATATCGCCGAGCTTGAGCACGGAGCCGCCGTTGAAGCCGAACCAGCCGAGCCAGAGGACGAAGGTGCCGAGGGTCGCGAGCGGCAGGTTGGCACCCGGGATGGCGCGGATCTCGCCCTTGGGCCCGTACTTGCCCTTACGCGGGCCAAGCAGCAGCACGCCGGCCAGGGCCGCAGCCGCACCCGCCATGTGCACGATGCCGGAGCCGGCAAAGTCGGAGAAGCCGAGGTCACCCAGCGAGTACATGCCGAACACGGCCTTACCGCCCCAGGTCCAGGCACCCTCCATGGGGTAGATGAAGCCGGTCATGACGACCGCGAAACCGAGGAAGACCCAGAGCTTCATGCGCTCGGCCACCGCACCGGAGACGATGGACATGGCCGTGGCGACGAACACCACCTGGAAGAAGAAGTCCGAGGCGGCGGCGTAGACCGAGCCGCCGTTGAACCCGGCCTCGGCGGACGCATCCAGTGTCTCCTGGACGTAATTGGAGCCACCCGCGATGCCGGAGAGGAAGATATCGCCGCCGTACATGATCGCGTAGCCGCAGATCAGGTACATGATGCAGGCGACGGCGTACAGCGCCATGTTCTTGGTCAGGATCTCGGCGGTGTTCTTCGCCCGCACCAGCCCCGACTCGAGCATCGCGAAGCCGGCGGCCATCCACATGACCAGGGCACCGCAGACGAGGAAGTAGAAGGTATCGATAGCGTACTGAAGCTCAAAGATCTGATTTTCCACGATCAGGCCTCCATTCGGTTATTCGTGTGACGCCGCCGGTCAGAGCGCGTCCTTGCCCGACTCACCCGTGCGGATACGGATGGCCTGTTCCAGCGGAAAGACGAAGATCTTGCCGTCGCCGATCTTGCCGGTATTGGCGGCCTTCGCCACCGCCTCCACGGCCTGATCGACGAGAGCGTCATCGAGGGCGACCTCGATCTTCATCTTGGGGAGGAAATCCACGACGTACTCGGCGCCGCGGTAGAGCTCGGTGTGGCCCTTCTGACGCCCGAAACCCTTGACCTCCGTGACAGTGATGCCGCGCACCCCGATGTCGGAGAGCGCCTCGCGAACGTCGTCCAGCCTGAACGGCTTGATAATGGCAGTGAGCAGCTTCATTGCAGTTCTCCTGAGAATGCGCCGGCGAATCCGGCACTGCGCAACACTCACACCGCCATAAGCAGAGCCCGTGCCAACTTGATTTTGTACATACAAAACAGTTAGTTATCGATATCCCCAAATAACATGTCCCGTTGCGGTGCAACGCGTTAGCACCATTTTGGTGCGCCCCGTTTTGGTCGTCCCGCCCCCCTTGGTGCATTCGCGCACAGGCCGCGGCCGGCGTAGAATCCGGCGTCACGGCATAAGGAGGCCCGTCATGCTCAGCCCGAAACAGCTCGACGAAATGGCCCGACGCGTCAGCGAGCACCTGCCCGGTGGCGTGCGCGAGTTCCAGCAGGAGATCGAGAAGAACACCCGCACTGCCCTGCAGTCGGCGTTCTCGCGCATGGAGCTGGTGACCCGCGAGGAGTTCGACGCCCAGGCGAAGGTGCTTGCGCGGACCCGCGCGAAGCTGGAGGCCCTGGAACGCCGAGTCGCCGAACTGGAAGGCGGACCGGCCGGCGGAGACGCCGCCGTTTCCGGCGACGAGACGGAATCCGGCGGCGCCTGACGCCGCCTGCGGCGGGGGCAGGACGGCCCCCGCACCGGGAACAGGGAGGTTCGCGTGTCCCTAGCAGTCGTGAACGGCCGCGCCGGTGTCGGCGTGGAGGCGCCGCCGGTGGCGGTGGAGGTCCACCTCGCCGGCGGCCTGCCGTCGCTCACCATCGTCGGCCTGCCCGAGACCGCGGTGAAGGAGTCCCGCGAGCGCGTGCGCAGCGCGCTGGTGATGAGCGGCTTCGACTTCCCGCCGCGCCGGGTGACCATCAACCTCGCCCCGGCGGACCTGCCCAAGGACGGCGGACGCTTCGACCTGCCCATCGCCCTCGGCATCCTCGCCGCGTCCGGCCAGATCCCGGCCGATGCCCTCGACGGGCTGGAATTCGCCGGCGAGCTGGCACTGACCGGCGCCCTGCGCGGCATCTCCGGTGCCCTGCCGTTCGCGGTGCACTGCCAGCGCGCCGGCCGCCGGGCCGTCCTGCCCCGCGACAGCGCCGCCGAGGCCGCCCTCGTGGGGACGGGCCGCGTCCTCACCGCGGACCACCTCCTCGACGTCTGCGCCCACCTCACCGCCCGCACCCCGCTCGCCGTGGCGACGCCGCCACCCGCCGGTCGAGGCCCTTCGGTGGCGGACCTCGCCGATGTCCGCGGCCAGCAGCAGGCCCGGCGCTGCCTGGAGATCGCCGCCGCGGGCGGTCACTCGCTGCTGCTGTGCGGCCCGCCGGGCACCGGCAAGAGCATGCTCGCCGCACGCCTGCCCGGCATCCTGCCGCCAATGACCGAGCAGGAGAGTCTGGAGAGCGCGACCGTCGCCTCGGTGAGCGACGGCGGCTTCGACCCGGCACGCTGGGGGGTACGCCCGTTCCGGGCGCCGCACCACTCCGCCTCCCACGTCGCGCTCGCCGGCGGCGGCGGCCGTCCGAGGCCCGGCGAGGTCTCGCTGGCGCATAACGGCGTACTGTTCCTCGACGAGCTCCCGGAGTTCAGCCGCCGGGCACTGGAGATGCTGCGCGAACCGCTGGAGACGGGGCAGGTCGAGATCTCACGGGCCGCCGCCAAGGTCCGCTACCCGGCGACCTTCCAGTTGGTGGCGGCGATGAACCCGTGCCCGTGCGGCCACCTGGGCGACCCGGGGGGCGAATGCCGCTGCACCCCCGACCAGATTGCCCGCTACCAGGGCCGGCTCAGCGGCCCCCTGCTCGATCGCATCGACCTGTTCTGTTCGGTGCCGCGGCTGGCGCCGACGGAGCTGCGGGCGAGCCCGCCGGGAGAGGACAGCGCCACGGTGCGCGCCCGGGTCGCGGAGACGAGACGTCGCCAGCACGAGCGCGATGACGCGCCGGCGGCCGCCCTGCCGCCGGGGGTGCTGGAGGATCGCTGCCGGCTGGACGCCACCGCGGCCGCCCTGCTCGACCAGGCCGGCGAGCGCCTCGGACTCACCGCCCGGGGGATCCACCGCTGCCTGCGCGTCGCCCGCACGATCGCGGACCTCGCCGGCAGCGACGCGGTCACCGCCACCCACGTGGCCGAGGCGGTCGGCTACCGGGAACGTCGTGGCACAAGTGAGGCCGCGGCACCCCGGTGACGGCGTCGCCGGCGCATCCGGACAAACGGATCAGGGCAGCTCGATGTACCCGCGCCGGAGCACGGCCTCGAGGTCGTCGGCGGATGCCGGTGCCGCGGCGAGAAATCCCTGGAGATCGCCGCACCCCAGGCGGCGCACCGCCTCGAGCTGCTCCGGCGTCTCCACGCCCTCGGCCACCGTGGTCAGACCCATGCTCGCCGCGAGGGCGACGATGGTCTCCACCAGTCCCAGATCCATGGGATCACCGGGGATATCGCGCACGAAGGACTGATCCACCTTGAGGCAGTCCACCGGCAACCGCTTGAGGTAGCTGAGCGATGAGTAGCCGGTGCCGAAATCATCGATGGCGACGCGCACGCCGTGGCCCTTGAGCTCGGTGAGCTTCACGGTGTTGGCCTCGGCATCGCGCATCGCCGCACTCTCGGTAACCTCCACCTCCAGGGCATCGCCGGGCAGCCCGCAGGCCGCGAGCGCGGCAAGAACGGTGGCGACGAAGTCGTCTTGCTGCAGCGTGAGCGCGGAGATGTTCACGCCGACCCTCAGATTCAGTCCCCGGCTGCGCCAGTCCCGGGCCTGAACGCAGGCGGTGTTCAGGACCAGCCGGTCCAGTGCGTGGACGAGCCCGGTCTGCTCCGCCAGGGGAACGAACTCCGCCGGCGACACCCAGCCCCTGTCGGGACGGTGCCAGCGGGCCAGTGCCTCCAGGCCGGTGATCCGGCCGTCGCGGACGTCCACCCGCGGCTGGTAGTGCAGCTCGATGTCCTGCGCGGCGATGGCCTCGCGCAGGGCACGCTCCAGCGCGACCCGCTCCTGCACATGGTTCGCCTGGGCACGCCGGAAAACACAGTAGCCGAGGCCACCGAGCTTGGCCTCGTACATGGCGATGTCGGCGTTCTTGAGCAGCTCCGGCAGGGTCGCACCGTGCTCCGGATAGTGGACCAGGCCGATGCTCGTCCCCAGCTCGGCGCTCAACGAGCCGTGGCGGAAAGGGCGCTCGAAGCACTCGAGCACGCGGCGGGCCTCGGTCTCGAGGATCGCCTCGTCCGCCCCAGGGATCAGGACCGCGAACTCGTCGCCGCCCAGGCGGGCCAGCAGATACCTCTCCGGCAGGACCTCGCGCAGCCGCCCGGCCACCTGCTGAAGCAGGGCATCGCCGTGCTCATGGCCCTGAGTGTCGTTGATGTCCTTGAAGCGGTTGAGGTCCATGTACATCACGCCCAGCGGTTCACCCCGGTCGTCCGCCCGCGCGAGCAGGGCGCTGCCGCGGGCATGGAGGAGGCGACGGTTGGGCAGCCCGGTCAGGGGGTCGTAGTGGGCGAGCTCCTCGATACGGCGCTCGCGCTGCCGGCGCTCGGTGATGTCGTTCCAGACCACGTACAGCGCGGTGCGACCGCGGAACGCCATGGTGGTAAGCGTGACCTCGCAGGGGAAGGGTTCGCCGTCCGCCCGCAAATGGGTCCACTCGAAGCGGTGGAAGTGCCGTTCGTAGGCGATTCGCACCATCTCGGCGGCCTTGTCGCAGGAGCGCTGGCCGTCGGGCTGGAACTCGGGGGAGATGTCACAGGGCCGGCGCCCCAGGATATGGTCCCGGTCCGGCTGCCGGAGTATGTGCAGGGTCGCCGGATTGCAGTCGGCAAACGTGTCGTCGTCGAGGATGAGGATGGCGTCCTCGGAGGCCTCGAAGACGCTGCGGAACATCGCCTCGCGTTCCTCGAGCTGGCGCTCGTGGCGGCGGCGCTCGGTGATATCGAGCATGACGCCGACGATCCCGCCGGGAGCGCCGGCGTCATCCGGGAAGACCGCCTTGTGGAAGGAGATGTCCCGCTCGCTGCCATCGGTGAAACGGACCCGCGTCTCGTAGACCTGGACGCCACCGCTGGCGAGCAGGGCCCGGTCCGCTTCCTCGTAGACGGCGGCGAGATGCGGTGGCGCAAGGTCGTACACGCCCTTGCCGGCCACCTCCTCCGGGGCGCGCCCGAGGATGCCGCGGGCGAAGGCCTCGTTGCAGCCGATATAACGGCACTCGGCGTCCTTGAAGAAAACCGGTGCCGGGATGGCGTCGACGATCCGCTGCAGGAGGCGGCCGGCCTGGCAGCCGTCTCCCGGACAGTCGCCGCCCCCCGCGCTGTGCTCCCCCGAAGACCTGGCTTGATCTGCGTCCATTTCCCGCTCTGAATTGTCTCGCCGCAGCGGCAGTCCCTGCCCCGTTGAATCGTCCCGTGCCCCCGGTTCGCATCCCTGGCCGGGGGCCCGGTGCTCTGCGCTGACACTACCCGTGATCGCGACAGTATTCCACGAACATGACGGCAGCGGGGAGCGGCGCCGCGCCCGGAGCGGGCGCGGGACCCTTCGTCAGCGGTTGGAGAGACGGTAATCGACGGGAATCACGATCTGCCGGCCGACCAGGCCGGGCGGCGGTGCCGGCAGCGGGGAGGCGGAACGCACCATTCGCAGGGCCGCGCGATCCAGCGTACGACTGCCGGAGCCGCGCACGATCTCCAGGCCCTCGACGCTTCCGTCCGCGGCGATGCGCATCGCCACTCGGACGACCCCCTCTTCGCGGCGTAATCTTGCCCGGCGGGGGTAATGCTTGTGTCGCTCGAACAGCGCGACCAGCGAGCTGAGGTAGCCCTTGTTACCCGCGGCACCGGGATCCCCGGCATTTCCGCCCCCGGGCGCCCCCCCGCCGCCCGGGGACGCCGCCCGCTTACCACCGGGGCGGCCGGCCACCCCCTCCGACCCGCCGGTTGACTCGCCGTCCGGCGAGCCCGCTGTCTCGGCGGGCTCTTCCGTCCCCGCATCCGGTTTGCCCGCGGGCCCGGAATCCGATGACGCCGCAGGTTCCGGTTCCGGCTTGGTTTCCGGCTTGGTTTCCGGCTTGGGTTCCGGCTTGGGTTTCGGCTCCGGTTTCGGCTCCGGTTTCGGCTCCGGTTTCGGCTCCGGTTTCGGCTCCGGTTTCGGCTCAGGCTTCGGCTCAGGCTTCGGCTCAGGCTTCGGCTCAGGCTTCGGCTCAGGCTTCGGCTCAGGCTTCGGCTCAGGCTTCGGCTCAGGCTTCGGCTCAGGCTTCGGCTCAGGCTTCGGCTCAGGCTTCGGCTCAGGCTCGGGTGCGACCTTCGCCATCGCCTCCGCCGGGGGCCCCTGTGGCTGCGCGTCCTCGGACGATGCCTGTTCCACGGCGCCGCCCTTGCGGAGCCCGCCATCGCCGACCATCGCCAGTTCGAGGGTGACGGGTCCGCCGCCGCCACCGCCGGCGCCACCGCCTCCACCGCCGCCCACGGGCACACGCCACAGCCCCCACAGGAGGAGGGCGTGAGCGGCCAGGGATACCCCCAGCCCAGCCAGCAGGAAACGTCTATTGCCGTGGATCATGTCGAGCGTAGCGTGATCAGCGTCACCCGCTTCACCCCGGCCGCGCGCAACCGGGCCAGCACCGGCATCAGCTCACGGCTGGCGACGGCGGCATCCGCGCGGATAACCACCCGGACGGGCGGCTCGGCACCGAGGCGTTCATCGAGCCCGTCGAGGCTGACCCGCTCGCCACGCCAGGCGAGCTCACCCGCCGGACCAACGAGCAGGTCGGTCTCGGAGTCGGCCGATGCCCCCGCCTCGGTGTCCGGGGGACGCACGGGGAATGTTTCCGGTGGGGTCATGGTACCCGCCACCATGAAGAATACGAGCAGCAGGAAGATGATGTTGATCAGCGGCAGCAGGTCATCGCCCTGCCGCCGCGGCGAGGGCCGCGGGAGCTGCATTCACCGCCCCCCGTCGTCGTCGAGGAGGCGCACACCCTCCACGCCGCGGGCGCGCAGTCCCTCCAGAACACTCACGAGCCGCTGCAACCGCGTCTCCGGGGCGGGATCGAGATAGACAGTGGCCGGCGCATTCGCCCCCCGGACCGCGCCCGCCAGGGCATCCAGCCCCTCGTAACGGCTGCCGTCGAGGGTCGCGCCGTCAGGCAATACCCGCACGATCGCGGTACGCACGTCGCTCTCGCCCCCGCTGCCGCCGCCGCTGACCGTGACGTCCACGCGCCCCCAGTCGACGAGGCGCGAGACGAGCATGAAGAACACCAGCAGGATGAACACGACGTCAATGAGCGGTGTAAGGCTCGGCGCATGCCGCCGCCGGCCCGGCGGCTCAATACGCATTGGCGGCCCTGTCGCCGGCCTCCGCCACGGCCGCCGGCGCCGCCGTGGCGGCACCGGCACCCTGATCGGCCGGCGCGGCGGCATGGGTGAACACCCGGGTCACCGCGTCCTCCAGCCGCGTTCGGAAACGCTCCACCCGGGCATCCAGCCACGCGTGGGCGAACAATGCCGGAATGGCGACGATGAGGCCGGCGGCGGTGGTCAAAAGCGCCTGCCAGATGCCACCGGAGAGCACCGACGGGTCCGGCTGGCTGCCAGCGGCGGAGAGCTGCTGGAAGGCGGCGATCATACCGAGGACCGTGCCCAGCAGCCCCAGCAGCGGACTGAGCTGGGCGATCAGCTCCAGCGGTGTCAGCCCGCTGCGCAGGCGCTGGATCAGCGCGACAGACTGGCGGACCACCTCCTCGCGCACCTGCTCATCGTTCACCGACGGATCCCGCGTGCCGCGCATCGCCACGGCCACCACCGGCGCTGCCGGCTCGGCGCTCGAGGCGACGGTCTCAAGTGCCTCACGCCGCGCCTGTCCGCGCCAGGCGGTGAGCGCTGCCTCCACCTCGCGGAACCGCCCCAGCCCGGCACTCACGAACTGCAGACATTTGCCCGCAATCAGGGCGAGGGCCACAACCGACAGCACGCCCAGCACCCAGAGCACGGGCCCACCGGCCTCCACGAGCGTGAACAGCCCCGGTGAGGCAGTTTGCGGCGACATGACGACCTCCGATCCAGCCGTGGCAAGAGAAGGGCTATAGAGTACGAATAATGGGAATCATTATCAAACTCAACCGCGCATTGATCCCCGCGACACGGGCCGCGCGGAGGTGGCGTGCGGACACGCCACCTCCGCGCCTGCCGCCAGGCGCGCTAGAAGCGGTAGGTGAGCGTCGCCCGGACGGTCCGCTCGCGACCGTAGTAGCAATAGTTGAGGTCGTAGCAGGAGGCGATGTACTCCCGATCGAAGAGGTTGGAGACGTTGAGCTGCGCACTCATGCCGTCGATGCCGACTCGGGAGAAATCGTAACCGAGCATGGCATCGACCACAGCGTAGTCCGGCACCTTCTCGGTGTTCTCCTCATCCGCCTGGATATCGGCGCTGTAGCGCACGCCGACGCCGGAACGCAGACCGGCGAGCGCGCCCTCGTGGAACGTGTAGTTCCCCCACAGCGACACCTCGTGCTCCGGCACCTGATTGGCGGCGTTGCCCTCGGTGCCGTCCTCGGTCTCCTCGTAGGTGACGTCGGTGTAGGTATAGCCCCCCTGCACGGACAGGTTCTCGGTGAGGCGGCTGCGCACCTCGAGCTCCACGCCCTGGGAGCGGATCTCGCCGACCGCGCGGTAGAAGGTCTCGTCCGGGTCCTTGGTGGAGACGTTTTCCTGGGTGATATGGAAGACCGAGACACTGTAGCGGTCGCTGGTGCCCGGCGGCTGGTACTTCAGCCCCGCCTCCACCTGCTCGCCCTCGGTGGGCTCCAGCAGATCGCCGTCCTGATCGGTGGTCGCGTTGGGCGAGAAAGAGGTGGAGTAGCTCAGGTACGGCGAGACACCGTTGTCAAAGAGATAGAGTGCGCCGGCGCGGCCGCTGAACTGGGTGTCGTCCAGCTCGCTGGTGGTACCCGCGGTCTTGTTGGTGTTCTCGATATCGACCCAGTCGTGGCGGCCGCCGACGACGAAACGCCAGTTGCCAACCGCCATCTGGTCCTGGAGGTAGGCGCCGGTCTGGCGGAGCTCCCGGTCATGGCGGGCCGCATAGGTGAGCGTGACGTCGTTGCCGTACTGCGGGTCGGTGACGTCCAGGCTCGCCACGCTGCCCTGCGTCCAGAGGACGTCGTTGTCCCGGTGCTGGTAATCCACGCCGACCAGTACGGTGTGCTCGACCGGGCCGCTGTCCAGCTCGGCGGTGAGCTGGTTGTCCATCGTCCAGGCGGACAGGTCCTCCTCGGCGCCGTAGTAATAACGACCGAGCTCAGTGTCGGAGATCCAGCCCGTCGCGGCGACCTGGTCCAGGCTGACGTCGGAGTTCAGGTAGCGGACCTTCTGGCGGAATTCCCAGCGCTCGTTGAACGCATGCTCGAACTCATAGCCGAACATACGCTGGGTGCGCTCGAACTCGTCGTAATCAGGCTCGCCCTCGTAGAAGGTGTTATCGAGACTGATGCCGGCATGATCATCGACGGTCCCCTCGTAGGGCAGGCCGGAGTGGTACCCTCCCTCCGGGTCCTTCTGGAAGAAGCCCAGAAGGGTTAGATCGGTGTCCGGGGAGATGTCCCACGTCAGCGACGGCGCGAAGGCATAGCGCTCCTGCTCGACGGGGCCGAACTGGGTATCCTCGGCGCTGCCGAGGCCGGTCAGCCGGTAGGCGACGTCCTCGCCGGCCGGGCCGGTCAGGTCGAACGCCGCACTGCGCTGATCGTTGTTGCCGACGCGGAAACGCACCTCGCCGCTGCGCTCGAACTCGGGCCGCTTGCTGCTCAGCGCCACGATCCCGCCGGGGGAGGAGCGGCCGTACAGCACGGCGGCGGGTCCCTTGACCACCTCGATGTCCTGCAGGAAATACGGGTCGATGCTCATCGAGCTGTAGGAACCGCTGTCCCCCATGATCTTGAGGCCGTCGAGGAACGTGTTGTTGATGCTGCCGTCGGCGAAGCCGCGCAGCACCAGATAATCGTAGCGGCCGGACGCGCCGATCTGGTTGGTGAACACACCGGGGGTATAGTTGGCGGCGCGCTGCACGCTGTCGGCGGCCTTCTCCTCGATGTCCTCGCGGGTGATCAGCGACACCGCCTGGGGCGTCTCGATGAACGGCGTCTCCGTCTTTGTCGCCGCCTCGCCGGTCACGGTAATGGGCAGAACCAGCTGGGTGTCATCGGCGCCCTGCTGAACGTCGTCCGTGCCCTGCTGGGCCGCCGCCGCCAGCGGCAGCAGCGATACGCCGAGTAGCCAGGCCGTTCCCCGCCGGGCCGATCGGGAGATCTGCATATCAACTCCTCGCTTATCGTCCAAAGGCATTAGCGCTAGTGAGAATTATTCCTTTTCAAGCGCAGTCATGCCTTTGGGTCGCGCCGCAAAGGCTATGCGGGATGGCAGGCCTGCCCGCCCGATACGGGCGTCACCGCACAGCGCTGGGCGTCAGCCCATAGCGCTGACGGAAGGCCGTGGCAAAGTTCGTGGCATGACGGTAGCCGGCACGGTTGGCCGCCTGCTGGACGCTCAGTCCGTCGCGCAGCGCCCGGTGCGCCTGCTCCAGCCGGCGCTCGCGGAGGTAGTCGAACACCGAGCGCCCGTAGGCACGGCGGAACTTCGCGCGCAGGGTGCTGGGGCTCATGCAGGCCAGTCCCGCCAGCGCCTTGAGGGTGTGGGGCTCGCCCGGGTACTCGTCGAGGTACTCGCGCACGCGCTCGAGCAGCCGCCAGTCGCGGCCACGGGGTGCCGGCACCGGGCCCGGGAGGGCCTGCCCGCGCCCGGCGAGCCCCTGGGCGACGAGCTGCAGGGCGAGCCCCTCGGCCATCAGGGGCAGTGCCGGCGCGGCGGGCGCGCTGGCGATCCACTCCGCCAGCGACAGCCGCAGCCCGTAAGGCACCGACACCGGCCACAGCCCGCCGCCGCGGGACCGGAACAGCGGATCCACGCTGCCGGCGAGGCGTGGGTCATTCTCCAGGGAATCCCTGAGCAGGGTGAGGTTCACCGCCCGCACCCGCTGGTCTGCCGGGTGACGCGCCCGCAGCGACTGGTTGCGGTCATAGGCGAGGAGCAGCCCGTCACCGGCGGTGAGGGTGTGCCGGCTCGCGCCGAGCGCCAGTTCGGCGCGGCCCTCCAGGAGCACGATGATCGACACGTGCGCCGGCGCCTCCGGGCGGGCGTGGGCTTCATAGGTACGGCGCACGAACAGATCGGAGCCCACCATCTGCAGCCCCCGCCAGGGCTGGCGCTCGGCCACACGGCCCTCCGCCACTGTCTGGTCCGGCGGCACGTGCCCCTCGCCGGAGACCCGGTGACTCAGGTTGTAACGATGCTCATAGGCAGTCAGGTCGGCGACGGTCAGGCGCTGTCCCGGAGCGGGTTGCTCGGCCGCCACGGCAGCAGTGACGGTATCGGCCATAAGGGTTCCCCCCGGCTGGGTCGTCAGGGCGTGCGCAGAGGTACCTCTGGGCACTTCATTTTATGAATGATAATGCTTTTCATTCCATACCTCCACCCGGGTGCCGCTCACTCCCCGGGCGGCGGCGCCGCCAGCCGGGGACAGTTGCCGCACAGCCCGTACTCCGGGAGCAGGTCGCGGATGCAGCACATGCGCCGCTGCCGCCAGGAGCGGCGCCCACCCTCGCCGTCCGGCACATCAAGGTAGCGCACGGGCTGATGAAGGGGATTACGGGTTCCGTCCGGCCGGCGGGACGCGGCAAGCAGCGCATACGCGTCGTCGACGCCGCCCGGCGACAACCCGGCCTCCGCCAGGCGCCCGATGACGAATTCCAGGTAGTTGCCCGCGTTGCTCCAGAGCACCCGCGCCGAGAGGCGCTCGTGGCGGGCAAGGGCTGTGACGACAGGGCTCAGGTGATCGTCGAGCAGGTGAGCGAAGCGCTCGAACGGGCCGTCCGGAGTGGCCTCGAACGGCCCACCGGGGCCCGGCAGGTGGAACGCCTGCACATCGCCCCCGGTGCCGACGGCGACGCCGACGGGCTCCGGCGGCACCGGCACCCGCCAGCCCTGGACCGCCGCCGTGGCCACCGGCAGGATCAGCCGCGCGAAGTAGAACTTGCTCCACTGCGAGACCACGGCCCGGCGGGCCGACGGCACGAATCCCGGATGCATCCGTTCCAGGTACGGCTCCAGGCCGCCCGCCTCCAGCAGTGCCGGCACGGGGACGGTCACGTCCGAATCCGGTGCCTCCGCGGCCACGAGCCACTCGCCGTAGGCCGCGAACTCACCGGGAAACAGGGGCTCGAGAGCGGGGATCACGGCGGTCGCTCGATCAGTAGTGGCGTTCGGGAGAATCAGTCTATCGCCTTCCTGCGCAATTGATAACCATTCCCGTTATGGCTATCATCGACACGGTTCCCACTGGGCAAGCGGACAGCAGGCGGACGCGGACGTGTTTGAGGTCAAGGGGGCGAGTTTCGAGGTCGAGGGCCGGCGCATTCTCCAGCCCACCGACCTTTCGCTGGAAGCGGGTCTTGTCTACGGGCTGATCGGGCACAACGGCTCCGGGAAGTCGACCCTGGTCAAGCTTCTCGCGGGGCAGCATTCCCCCTCCGGCGGCATGATCCGCTTTCAGGGCCGTGAGCTATCGCGCTGGGGCGGGCGCGCCTTCGCACGCGAGGTGGCCTACCTCCCCCAGCGCCTGCCGGACACCGAGAGCCTGACCGGCCGCGAGCTGGTGGCCCTGGGACGCTATCCGTGGCACGGCCTGCTGCGCCGCCTCGGCGACGAGGACCGCCACCACATCGACCGGGCCATGGCACTGACCCAGACCGAGCCGTTCGCGGAGCGCATGGTGGACACCCTCTCCGGCGGCGAACGCCAGCGCGTATGGCTGGCCATGCTGCTCGCCCAGGGCAGCCGGTTCCTGATCCTCGACGAGCCCCTCACCGCGCTGGACATCGCCCACCAGGTGGAGATGCTGGCGCTGATCCGGCGGCTCAGCCACGAGCTCGGGCTCGGCGTGGTCATCGTGCTGCACGACATCAACATGGCCGCACACTACTGCGACCAGCTCATCGCGCTGCGCCAGGGCCGGCTCCTGGCCGAGGGGACCCCGGACGCCATGATGGAGGAGGCCACCCTCCGGGACATCTACGGCATCCCCATGGAGGTCGTGCCGCACCCGGAGAACGGCCTGCCGGTCGCGCTTGTGCACTACACCCGGCCGGAGGACACCGGCCGGACCTCCGCCCAGGAGCCACCGACGGACCGGTACGCCGCCGGCGGCTAGTCTTTCGCCGCGGTCGCGCCCGTCTCCTCCGGCGAAACGCCGCTCGCGGGCAGATCCTCCGCCTGCGTCTCCAGCATCCCCTCGCGCAGGATGAAGCTGATCACCCCGGTGAGCCCCTCCTCGCGGGCGAGGCTGGTGAAGCAGAACGGCCGCTCGCCGCGCATCGCGCGGGCGTCACGCTCCATGACCGACAGCGAGGCGCCGACGTGGGGCGCCAGGTCGGTCTTGTTGATCACCAGCAGGTCCGAGCCGGTGATCCCGGGGCCGCCCTTGCGCGGGATCTTGTCGCCGGCGCTGACGTCGATGACGTAGAGGGTAAGGTCCGAGAGCTCGGGGCTGAAGGTCGCGGACAGGTTGTCGCCGCCGGACTCGATGAGCACGGCGTCCAGCCCGGGGAACCGGGCCTGGAGGTCCGCCACGGCGGTGAGGTTCATGGAGGCGTCCTCGCGGATCGCGGTATGCGGGCAGCCGCCGGTCTCCACGCCGACGATGCGGCCCTCGGGCAGGGCGTGGTGACGGCCCAGGAAATCCGCGTCCTCGCGGGTATAGATGTCGTTGGTGACCACCGCGAGGGAGAAGCGCTCCCGCAACGCGCGACACAGCGCCAGGGTGAGGGCGGTCTTGCCCGAGCCCACCGGGCCGCCGATACCGATGCGAAGGGGGTCGGTGCGGGTCATCGTGATTCTCCGTGGTTCAGCTGCGGAACAGTCGGGTGTACTGGGTCTCGTGGCGGCTGCTGGCGATGGCCACACCCGGGGCCGAGCCGCCGAGGGCCTCGTCCGCGAGCCCCAGCGCGGCGCGGGTCCACTCCGGCACCCGGACGCCGAGCTCGAAGAGCACCCGCTGGCCCGCGGACTGGCCGAGGGGGATGAGCTTCACCCCGGCGGCAACCTGGTTCTCCAGCCAGGTCCAGAGATAGCCCGCCGCGGCATCCTCGACACGGATATCCCAGCGGCTGGCGGCGAGGGCGAACAGCGTCGCCCAGCTGGTGCGCCCCGGGGCGTCCCAGTCGCCGGCGTCGCTCTCGCCGAGGCTGACGAGCAGCCGCGCCAGCGCCCGGCCCATGTGCTCGTCCTCGGCGCGCAGCTCCGCGGTCTCCCGCGCGGCACGCAGCCAGTCGGTCCAGTAGCCCAGCCCCTCGGCATCCCCCGCCGTCCAGGCACGCATCAGCCGCGCCAGCGCCGGCAGGTCCACCGGCACCAGCAGCGCGCCGGCCTGCCCGGCGAGCCAGTCCGCGAGGTCGGAACCGTCGCGCACCGCGCCGTCCGCCACCGCCGTCTCCAGCCCGGCCGAGTAGGCGTACGCCCCCACCGGCAGGGTCGGACTGATGAGCTGCCACAGCCGCAGGGTGGCCGGATCAGGCATGGTCGTGGTGGTGGCCATGCCCGTGGCCGTAGGCCCCCGCTTCGGGCTCGAAGGGGGCGGACTCGTGGTGCACCGCCAGGCCGAGACCGGCGGCCATGGCGTCGAGGACGTGGTCGCGGCGGTAACGCAGCCAGCCCTCGCCGACCTGCAGTGGCACATGCCGGTTACCCAGGTGATAGGCGCCCCGCGCCAGGGTCGTGGGGTCTCCGGCGGTCACCGTGGACACGGCCTCGGCGGCGGCGGCGACCCGGACCACCGGGGCGCCGTCGCCGCCGAGGCGGTCGCCGTCGCGCAGCAGGGAGCCCCGCGGCAGATGCACCCCGGCATCCCGGCCGTCGTCCAGGGTGGCGCGGAAGCGGCTCTTCTGCCGGGTCTCGAAGGGCAGGGTCAGCACTGCCTCCGCGGACCGCACGTCGTCGTATCGTTCCGTGAGCTCGATCACGCTCGTCGTCTCCGTATCGTCGCCGCCCGCGCTCAGAAGAGGTAGTAGCGCTGGGCGAGGGGCAGCTCCTCGAGGGGCTCGCAGGTCAGGCGCTCGCCGTCGGCGCGGACCTGGTAGGTCTGCGGATCGACCTCGATGCTCGGCTGCCAGTCGTTGAGCTTCATGTCCGCCTTGGTCACCGTGCGACAGCCGGCGACGGCCACCGTGCGCTTGGCAAGGCCGAGACGGTCGGCGACGCCGGCCCTCGCCGCCGCCGCGGAGACGAAGGTCACCGCGGTCTCGGCGAGCGCGCCGCCGTAGGCGCCGAACATGGGCCGGTAGTGCACCGGCTGAGGCGTGGGGATGGAGGCGTTGGGGTCGCCCATCGGGGCGGCGGCGATCATCCCGCCCTTGACGATGACCCCCGGCTTGGCGCCGAAGAACGCCGGCTTCCAGAGCACCAGGTCGGCGAGCTTGCCGACGGCCACCGACCCCACCTCGTGGGCGATGCCGTGGGTGATCGCCGGGTTGATGGTGTACTTCGCGACGTAGCGGCGGGCACGGAAGTTGTCGTTGCGCTCGCTGTCCTCCGGCAGGGCACCGAACTGGCGCTTCATCTTGTGCGCGGTCTGCCAGGTGCGCGATACCACCTCGCCGACCCGGCCCATGGCCTGGGAGTCGGAGGCGATCATCGAGAACGCCCCGCGGTCGTGGAAGATGTCCTCCGCGGCGATGGTCTCGCGGCGGATGCGCGACTCGGCGAAGGCCACGTCCTCCGGAATCGCCGGGTCCAGGTGGTGGCAGACCATGAGCATGTCGAGATGCTCGTCGATGGTGTTCACCGTGTACGGCCGCGTCGGGTTGGTGCTCGACGGCAGCACGTTGGCCTCGCCGGCCGCCTTGATGATGTCCGGTGCGTGGCCGCCGCCCGCCCCCTCGGTGTGATAGGTGTGGATGGTCCGGCCCTTGAACGCGGCGATGGTGTCCTCGACGAAGCCGGACTCGTTGAGGGTGTCCGTGTGGATCGCCACCTGCACGTCGTAGGCATCGGCCACGGTGAGGCAGTTGTCGATGGCCGCCGGCGTGGTGCCCCAGTCCTCGTGGAGCTTGAGCCCCATGGCGCCGGCGCTGATCTGCTCGCGCAGCGGCTCCGGCAGGCTGGCGTTGCCCTTGCCCAGGAAGCCCAGGTTCATGGGGAACGCGTCCGCGGCCTGGAGCATGCGCGAGATGTTCCACGCCCCGGGGGTGCAGGTGGTGGCATTGGTGCCAGTGGCGGGCCCGGTGCCGCCGCCGAGCATGGTGGTGACCCCGGACATCAGCGCCTCCTCCACCAGCTGCGGGCAGACGAAGTGGATGTGCGCGTCGATGCCGCCGGCGGTGACGATGCTGCCCTCGGCGGCGATCACCTCGGTGCCCGGGCCGACGACGATGTCCACGCCGGGCTGGGTGTCCGGATTGCCGGCCTTGCCGATCCCGGCGATGCGCCCGTCGCGGATGCCGATGTCCGCCTTGACCACGCCCCAGTGATCGAGGATCAGGGCGTTGGTGATCACCAGGTCGACGACCTCGGCACCGCTGCGCTGACTCTGGCCCATGCCGTCGCGGATGACCTTGCCGCCGCCGAACTTCACCTCGTCGCCGTAGACGGTGTGGTCGCGCTCGACCTCGATGACCAGGTCGGTGTCGCCGAGGCGCACCCGGTCGCCGGTGGTGGGCCCGTACATCTGGGCGTAGGCGTCACGTTCTATGCGCGTCATTTCACCGCCCCCATGACCTCACCGCGGAACCCCACCACGCGGCGCTCGCCGGCATAGGCCACCAGGGTGACCGTGCGCGACTGCCCGGGCTCGAAGCGCACCGCGGTCCCCGCCGGGATGTCCAGCCGGAAGCCGAGCGCCTGGTCCCGGTCGAAGGACAGTGTCGGGTTGGTCTCGTGGAAGTGGTAGTGCGAGCCGACCTGCACGGGCCGGTCGCCGGTATTGGCCACGCTCAGGGTACGCCGCTCGCGGCCCTGGTTGAGTTCGATCCCGCCGTCGGCGGGGATGATCTCGCCTGGAATCATTGCCGGTCTCCTCTCCCGCGCGGGCTCAGCTGATCGGGTCGTGGACGGTCACCAGCTTGGTGCCGTCGGGGAATGTCGCCTCCACCTGCACCTCCCGCAGCATCTCGGGGATGCCGTCCATCACCTGGTCGCGGGTGAGCAGCCGCGTGCCCTCGCTCATCAGCTCGGCGACGCTGCGCCCGTCACGGGCGCCCTCGACAATGGCGTTGGCGATGTAGGCCATCGATTCCGGGTAGTTCAGGCGCACGCCCCGGGCGAGCCGCCGTTCCGCCACCATCGCGGCGGTGGCGAGCATCAGCTTGTCCTTCTCACGGGGTGTCAGTTCCACGTCTCAGGTCCTCCAGATCCGGGGTTCACAGGCCGGGCGATCCAGCAGCCGGGGACGCAGCGCCGCCCAGGCCGCGCGCAGCAGGGCGAAGGCCGCCTCGGCACCGTCACCGATCCAGCGCAGCACCAGCACGTCGTCGAGCCGGGTCACGCCCGCGACGGCGTCGGCGGGCAGCAGCTCGCGCACCGCGGTCACTGCGGCGTCGTCGGCGCCGGTGGCGAGCAGGATGGCGGTGGCCTCGGCACCCCCGAGCCCCCAGGGCGCGGAGAGCAGACCGCTGCCGGCGGCCAGGTCGTTGCGTTCGTGCAGCAGCGGCCGGCCATCCCGGTGGATGCGCAGCCGGGCGTCGAAGCGGCCGCTGACGAAGGGCAGCGCCCCCGCCGGCCGGCCCAGGCAGGTCACCTCCCAGCCGATGAAGCGGGCATCGCCGGCGAGCTCCACCGCCAGCGTCGCCTCCGCCTGGGCGCCGTCGAAGACGATCTGCTCCAGCGGCAGCCATTCCAGGGTGCCGCCGTCGGCGACCCGCAGGGTCTGGCGCTGGCAGGCCACCGGCCCGCCACTGCGATAGAACTTGTTCGCCCCCGGTGTCGTGATCAGGGCATGGGCGTCACCGGCCACGTCCACCGTGGTGTTGAGCCGGTCCCCGCCGACCACCCCGCCCGGCGGGTGCAGGATGTAGCTGTGGCACACGCCGGGCTCCGGGTGGAATGCCTTCTGAACCCGCAGCGGCCCGAAGTGGCGCCGATGCACCGGGATGGTTCGCGAACCATCCCGGCCGAAACCCAGCTCCAGCCCGGCGCGCCATCCCGGTGCACTGGCCGGCGCCGCGCTCACGCCAGCAGGCCCACCAGGGCCACGGCGCCGAAGGCGGCGGTCGCGCCGCCCGCCAGCCGCAGGCCGATGCCGGCCGCCGGCAGGCGCTGCGCAGCGATGCCGGCGAGCACGCCAAGGGCGTGCAGGACCGCGGTCGCCAGGACCATGCCGGCGCCGAAGGCGAGCCAGGCGGTGCCGCCGCCGGCCTCCGCCCCGTGGGCATGGCCGTGGGCCACGGCGAACAGCGCGGTGATCACGACGGCCATCCCCAGCGGCAGGCGCCGCCCGGCGGCCAGGCAGACACCGAAGAACACCAGCGAGCCGGCGATGCCCCACTCGGCCAGCGCGGCAGCCCCGTAGCCCGCGCCGAGCGCAGCCCCGCCGGCCATGCCGGCGACGAAAGTCGCGGGCAGCAGCCAGCGGGCCCGGCCACCCAGGGTCAGCGCCCACGCGCCTACGGCGATCATGGCGAGCAGGTGGTCAGCCCCCAGCCACGGGTGCGCGAGGCCGGCGGTGAATCCGGCCGCACCGTGGCCCGGATGGGCCAGCGCGGTCACGGGCAGGGCGAGCAGCGCCACGAGCCCCGGCAGCAGGGAACGGTAAGTCATGGTTGGTGCATCCTTGTGGAATGGCTTCACTGCGGGAGAAGCACAAGCCGTGCCACCGCCCCACCCTCCACGAATCGTCCCCAGCCCGTTCCCAACGCGCCACAATGGTGCATTCCGCGCACCCGAACAGGGCAGCGCGGGCGGCGCATCGGGGTGGTTTCCGGGTTAGGATGTGCGCGTCCCCTTCGCCACCGGGAGGACGCCCCGGCGTGCCCATGCTCGACGAGGTCCTGATCCTGCTCACTGCCTCGGTGGTGGCCGTGACCGCCTTCCGCCGTCTGCGCCTGCCCCCGGTGCTGGGTTACCTCGCGGTGGGGGTGGCGCTCGGGCCGTCGGCGACCGGACTGGTCGGCGACGTCGAGGAGGTCCGCCCGCTGGCGGAGTTCGGGGTCGTCTTCCTGCTGTTCACCATCGGTCTGGAATTCTCCCTGCCGCAGCTGCGCGCGATGCGCTGGACGGTGTTCGGCCTGGGCGGCGCCCAGGTGGCGCTGTGCACCGGGGTGCTGGGACTCACGGCCTGGGCGCTGGGCGCCGGCGGCGGTGCCGCGACGGTGATCGGCGGGGCGCTGGCGTTGTCGTCCACCGCCATCATCATCAAGCAGCTCACCGAGCAGGTGGAGATCCACAGCCGGCATGGCCGCCGGGCGGTGGGCGTGCTGCTGTTCCAGGACCTCGCGGTGGTGCCACTGCTCATCCTGATCCCGCTGCTCGGGCGCGAGACCGGCGACGGCATCGCCCTGGCCATGGGCGCGGCGTTCGTACGCGGCGCACTGGTTTTCGCCATCCTCCTGGCGATCGGCCACTGGGCCCTGCGCCCGCTGTTCCACGAGGTAGCGCAGGCACGCTCCAACGAGCTGTTCACGCTCACGGTACTGCTGGTGGCCCTGCTCGCGGCCTGGACGAGTCACCTTGCCGGGCTGTCGCTGGCACTGGGCGGTTTTCTCGCCGGGATCATGCTCGGCGAGACCGAGTACCGCCACCAGATCGAGGCGGACATTCGCCCGTTCCGGGACGTCCTGCTGGGGCTGTTCTTCGTCACCGTGGGCATGCTGCTGGACCTGTCGGTCGTCGCCGATCACTGGCTCGGCGTGCTCGCCGTGGTAGCCGGGTTCATGGCCCTGAAACTCGGCGCGATCTACGGCCTCGCCCGGCTCGGCCGCAACGACCCGCGGGTGGCGATGCGCACCGCCGTGATCCTCGCCGGCGGCGGCGAATTCGGCTTCGCCCTGCTCTCCCTCGGCCTCTCGCAGGCGGTGCTCGACCCGGTGGCGGGCCAGATCACCCTCGCCGCCGTGGTGCTCAGCATGGCGGTGGTGCCGGTGATGGTGCGCCACAACGAGCACATCGCCCACGGCCTCGTGGATACCGGCGAGTCCTCTCACGGCTCGGTCACCGAGCGCCAGGTGGCCGCCCACGCGGCCGCGCTGACGGACCACGTGATCATTGCCGGCTACGGGCGCACCGGGCAGAACGTGGCGCGCTTCCTGGAGGAGGAAGGCATCCCCTATCTCGCCCTGGACCTCGACCCGGCCCGCGTGCGCGAGGCCCAGGCCGCCGGCGAGCGGGTGCAGTTCGGCGACTCCGCGCGCCAGGAGATCCTCGCCGCAGCGGGGCTCGAGCGCGCACGCATGGTGGTGCTGACCTACAACGATCCCACTGCCACGCTCAACGTCCTCGAGCACGTGCGCGGACGCCATCCGCAGCTACCGGTGGTGGTGCGCACCCGCGACGACGTCTGGCTGGAGCGTTTCCACCGGGCGGGGGCCACCGCCATCGTTCCCGAGGTGCTGGAGGCGAGCCTGATGCTCGCCACCCACGCGCTGACCCTGCTCGACATCCCGCTGACCCGGATCTTCCGCTACGTGCGCGACGTCCGCGCCAACCGCTACCAGATGCTGCGCGGCTACTTCCACGGCGAGGAGCGGGTCGACCTCGAGAAGGCGGACCGCTTCCGCGAACAGCTCCACGCGGTGACCCTGCCGGAACGGGCGTACGGTGTGGGCAAGCGCCTGGAGGAGCTGCGCCTGGAGGAGATCGGCGTGAACGTGACGGCGGTGCGCCGCGGCGGCATCCGCGGGCCTCAGCCCGAGCCGGACACCCAGCTCCGCAGCGGCGACGTGCTGGTGCTCTACGCGACCCCGGAGAACCTGGAACAGGCGGAACGGATGCTGCTCGGGGGGCTGCGCTAGTCAGTGAGCGATCACAGCCAGAACCGCGACGATCCAGACGTGCGGCATCGCCGGTGCGCCGTCATCAAGCCCATAAACAGCGGCGGGACCGCATTCATTGCCCATCCGCAGGCGATGACCACACGCACCGGCCCGCCGCCCAGCGAGGCGGCGGCCGGGTACTCGTTCACGCCCACGGAACACACGCCGTGCCGGGGCACCGAAACGTGGACCGGTTCCGCGACCGCGGGACCTCGTGGCACCGCGCTCACACGGTGACACCGGCGCGGCACGCGGGCTTTCACAAGCCCCGCGCATTAGCCGCCAGTCGCGTACGCCGGCTTTTCCATGGATCGCCCGCCGAGCATGAACACAACGACCGCAATCACAGCGCCGAGCGCGTCACTGGCCAGCCCCGGATAGATAAGCGCCAGCGCCCCGACCAGTGCGAGCAAGCGCCACGCGGGCGTCAGCGCACGCCGCATATAGCCCTCAACCGCAACGGCCAGCAACAGCACGCCGAGCACACCGGTGACGGCCACCATGAGCACATTGAGCCAGGTCGCGTCGATGATGAGCATGCTGTGGGCGAACACGAACATATAGGGCACCACGAACCCGGCGATGGCCAGCTTCATCGCCTGTATGCCAGTGGCGTTGGGCGTGCCGCCGGAGATGCCGGCGCCGGCATAGGCGGCCAGTGCCACCGGCGGCGTGAGGTTGGCGAAGATGCCGAAGTAGAACACGAACATGTGCGCCACGAAGATGGCGGTGTCGCCGGAGCCGGCCAGCTCGCGGAACAGCGGCAGGTTGAGCAGGATCGGCGCCGCCATGGTCGAGGTGATGATGTAGCACGGAATGCTGGGCAGGCCCATGCCGAGCACGATGGAGGCGGCCATGGTGAGTGCCAGCGTGACCAGCAGCCGGAGCATGTCGTAGGGAATCGCCTGGCCCATGGTCACGACCGCATCGGCGGCGTCCAGGGCGATACCGGTGAGCGTGGCCACGCCGACGATGATGCCCACCGCGCCGCAGGCGATGGCCACGGGGATAGCGTTACGCACACCGTCGGTCATGGCGTCGCGACAGTCGCCAACGTCCATGACCTCGGACTCCAGTGAAAGCGCGCGGCGCGCGAAGTTGACGGCCACCGGTACGGCGATGATGGCGAACAGCCACCAGCGTGCGGCCGTCATGTGCGGCAGGCTGCGACCGTCCATCCACGCCATGATCTGCGGCTCGAAGATCAGAGCCGCGAGCACCGTCGACAGGCCCACGACCAGCCGTGGCGTGCCGCAGATGAGCACGGTGGATGCAATCGACCAGAACGCGGCAAAGAACGGCGCCCGCCCATCGAAGATCAGCCACAGCAGCACGACCATGGGAATGAGCAGATGCCCGCGCTTGAGCATCACCTCCTTTACCGGCGTGAGCTCCGCGCGGTCGATGCCGGACAGGCCGTTGCGCAGCGCGCGCAGGTGCACCTGAAACAGGATGCCGAGGTAGAACAGCAGCGCCGGGATGATGCCCGCCAGCATGATCTGGGTATAGGGCACACCCAGCACCTCGGCCATGATGAAGGCCGCCGCACCCATGATCGGCGGCAGGATCTGGCCGCCCACGCTCGCCGCGGCCTCGACCGCACCGGCGAATTCGGCACGGTAGCCGGTGCGCTTCATCAGCGGGATGGTGAACGCGCCCGTGGTCACCACGTTGGCGATCGCCGAGCCGTTGATCGAGCCGAGAAAGCCGCTGGCGACCACGGCGACCTTGGCCGGACCGCCCCTGGACGGGCCGGCGATCGCGAGCGCTAGGTCGTTGAACAGCTGCCCCAGCCCCGACTTGATCAGAAATGCGCCGAACAGGATGAACAGGATGATGTAGCTCGCCGATACCGCAATCGCCGTGCCCAGCAGCCCCTCGGTGATATAGACCAGGTGCGACACGACCTGGCGCGTGGTCGCGAGCACGATGGCCTCGTTGAGATCCGGATACAGCGACAGCTTGGCGTAGAAGGCATAGACCAGGAACGCCGCCGCCAACCCGGGCAGGCCCCAGCCCGTCACGCGCCGCGCGGCATCGATGACCAGTCCCAGCGCAGCCAGGCCCACCACCATGTCGACATTGTTGATACGCCCGGCCGAGGCGATCACCCGGTCGGCGGACAACAGCATGTAGCAGCCGATGGCCACCGCCAGCAGCGCCAGCACGGCCTCGGCCAGCGGCAACCGGTCGCGCGCGCCCTTCCTGGCGAACGGGTAAAGAACGAAGCTCAGCCCGAGCAGCACGTACAGGTGGATGCTGCGCTGCTTGATATCGACCAGCGGCCCGGCGAACGAGGTGTACAGGTGAAACAGCGCGAGCAGCACGCTCACGGCGATCACGACCTGCATGATCGCCTTCGGCAGGCGATCACGCATTACGCTCTCGCGATCGTATTTTTCCAATGTCTCGCGCGACGCAATCTCCGCTTGCGGGCTCTCGCCGCCCGGCTGGGACACGCTCATAGAATCAGCCCGTGCCTCGTGTATCGATCCAGTTTCCAATCAGGGTCGGCAGCACGCGATACAGCGGCGCGCGTGCATAGGCAAACGTGAGAATGGGCGCACCGGCCTGCCGACCGAGCGCGTGCCAGGCGCCATCGTAGCGCAGACTGTAGTTTTCCGCCGCCGCGGCCTGCACGGCCAAAGGGTCCACGATCCGGTCGATGCCGCTCATTACCACCCAGCCGTTCTCCAGCGTGGTGCGCTTGCCGGCGTGCGCCGGCACGCCCGCGCCGAAGGTCTTGAAGCGGGTGCCGATGAGCATGATCTGGCCGTTGTGCAGACGAAAACGTTCGATCCAGTTCTCGCGCTCCACCGAATGGGTCCAGCGCAGTGCGAAAGTCGTCCCGTCCTGCGCGGGATAGACGTAGCGCAGGTCGCCATTGTGGCGGATCAGCAGCCAGGATTGCGGCCAAACGAAGACGGCGGCGATCCCCCCGATCACCGCCGTCGCCAGTATCAGACCCCTGCGTTTGCGGGCCATCACCGCAGTGCCAAGCGTCACCCGCTAGCCGGCATCGTCTTCGCCGTCGGCCGAGCCGGAGTCGCCGCCGCCCTGCTCGTCATAGAACGCCTGTGCGCCGTCGGCCACCGGCACCACCAGGTTCCTGTCCATGGTGTCGCGGTCGAACTGCTTGAGCGCGCTGATCGAGACCTTGTCGGTCCCCAGATAGTCATAGAAACGACTGGCCAGCTCGTGGGCGACGTCGTCATCCATGGAGCCCGGCACGATCAGCAGGTTGCGGATCGACACGGTGTTGACGGCCTGATCGAGGTCGTAGCGCTCGGGCGCGTTGGCCGGAATCTCGTAGCTCTCGTAGTAGGGGTACTTCTCGAGCAGCCTGTCGGCCGTGTCGCCGTCGACGTTGACGAAGTTGACCTCGGTGTTCTGCATCAGGCCGGTGATGCTCGAATTGGGCACGCCCGAGGTGAAGAAGGCGGCGTCCAGGTTACCGTTGCTCATCTCGGTGACGCTGTCGGCGTAGCCGGTGTGGCTGACCCGCCCAAGATCGTCATAGCTCAGACCGGCGGATTCCAGCACCTTCTTGGCGCTCTGCTCCACGCCCGAGCCGACCTTGCCCACGCCGATGCGCTTGCCCTTCATGTCGGCAATGGAGTGAATATCGCTGCTCGCGGTGGCGACCACCTGGACGACGTTGGGATAGAGCCCGGCAATGGACTTGATGTCGGCCTTGCGCCCGTCGAACTGGTTCTGGCCGTTGATCGCGTCGTAAGCCACGTCGCTCATGACGATGGCGATCTGGTTGGTGCCGTCCTCGATATTGTTGATGTTCTGCACCGAGGCGCCGGTGGAGACGACCTGCACGTCACCGATCTTGTCGCTGGCCTCGAACACCCCCTTGAGCGCACCGCCGATCGGGTAATAGGTGCCCGAGGTACCCCCGGTGCCGAAGATCAGGTTGACCGGCTCACTGTCGGACGACGCCTGCGCCTGATCAGAGGACTTGTCGGCGCTGCCACCATTGCCCTCACTGCCGTCGCCGCACCCCGCGAGCAGCATCGCGGACAGCGCGAACACCGCGCCGAATGCGAAAACACGGTTCCCCATGATGGACCTCCTTGTTGGATATTGGCTATGCATGTGCCGAGGCGGGAACGCCGCAGCGGCATATTGGCGTCCATCAGTAGCAAACCGAGCCGCTGCGGGCAATGCGGCGATAGCGGAATGAGGCCTGCGCGGGCACGTTCACCCCGGCCAGACGCCATGTGCCGGTGTAGGTGTTGCAGCGGGTCACCGCACAGCTCCCACCAGCGTGATGCCGGACGTCCCGGCCTCGTGTAAAGCGTAGCGGATGCCTCGCCGGTCAACTCAGTGACCTTCAGGGCCTACCCGCGGACAACGTGGTGAGAAAACACGTCCCGTCCGCACGCCGCCAGGGCGAAAGCGGAAGACGAAAGACCTGCGGTGCGGCCGGCGCTGGAATGCCGGCGGCACCATGAGGGGGAGGAAGGATTTCGCTCGACGGCGGCGCTCCGGCAGCGGGGGCTACCAACCCGTGACCGACCGGAAACCGGGATCTGCCGTCGGACGCACGTCTAGACCCTGGACCCTGGCCGCGGGCGGTCGAAGTCGTACTCCGTTATCCGGCCACCGAGCGGCCGCATCATCGGTCGCTGGGACGGCCGACGGGTGACGCCGGCCGTCATCCGGCGATCCATGTCCATGCCCGAGAGGTCCTGCTCGGAGAGCTGGCCGCTCGATACCAGCGGATCCATCCGCGCGCTGCGCGGTCCCCTGAAGTGGGCCGCAACACCCGCGCTCGGCTGCTCACCCGCGTTACGCACGTCCTGCGGAGAGAGATAACCGCCACGGGCCGCGGCCTCGCCGCCTGCCGGGGCCGCCTGCGCCGCACCGATGCCCAGGATCAGGGCAACAACGAAAACACTCGACACGTGCCTTGCCATGATCATCACCTCTGCCTGTATTTGCCGGGAGGAAGGCAACGCCAAGACTCTCACGTAATCCGAATCCGGACTATCCGTAAAAACACCTAACCGCCGGTCGCCCGGAGCCGACAGGCAGCCCCCAGCATCAGGAAAAGCAGATGAGACCACGGCCAGGTGGCGGAACGGTCCCGATGGAACGGCAACCCGGGGTGAGACGGGCCATCGTGTCAGTGAGGAGTACGGCCCGCGTCGGCGGCGCCGTCACGCGCCCGCCGCCCGGGCGGGCGGCGGACATGATCGGAATGCGGATCGGGGCGGGACAGGGCGCGTCCTCGCAGACACGCCCCGTACCATGGCTACCCCCCGACGCTCAGGCCGGCCTGATCGACCATCCAGTGGATGGCCTCGCGGATCTCCTCCTCGGAGGCGGAGCCCTTCTGGGGCGGCATGTTGTTGAAACCGTTGGAGGCATGGTTCACGAGGGTGTCCATGCCCTTGTCGACACGCGGCGACCAGGCCGCCTTGTCGCCGATCTTCGGCGCCCCCAGCGTGCCACTCTGATGGCAGGCGGCACAGACCTGGTTCACCACCTCCTCACCGGAGCGCGGCCCGCTGCTGGCCTCCTCCTGACCGCCGCCGGCGGCGAGTTCCGGCATGGCCTCGCCGGTGAGGCGGACCTGTCCGACCGGTTCGAGGTTCTGCGCCGCCCGCTCGGCCGTGAACTGCCGGCGTTCCTCGGTATTGCCGTCGTAAAGCGTTGCCGCAATGATGGCCAGCACCACCGCCGTCACCACGAGGCCGCCGATGACGACGATGAAATTGCGAATGAACTTTCTGTCTTCCTGGCGACTCACCGCGTCCCCCCAAAGAGTCAGTGCCAGACACCGGCCACGCCGGGTCTGCTAGCGGAGTAAGGGGCAGGGACCCCGAACGGAAACGAGGGCAGAGTATATCGAGAATGGCCAGTGGCGAAAACTCGCCGGCCACAGGCCGTACCGATGCTTGGACATCACCCCGGCGACGCGATATTCTGTGCCTTCTCAACGCGCCCGTAGCTCAGCTGGATAGAGCGTCGGCCTCCGGAGCCGAAGGTCGCAGGTTCGAATCCTGCCGGGCGCGCCAGATTCGCGATGAGCCCGGCCGCGCACCGGGCTTTTTCGTTAGGGTCCGCACGGTCACGGCCCGGGCACGTAGCTCAGCCCCAGCGTGGGCCGGACACCGCGATAGTCGATCACGCCGTCCTCGTAGCGGACCGCGAACACCGACGACAGGCTCGCCCGCCACGCCCCGCCCCACAGGCGCCAGTCCAGTGCAATGCTCGCCCGGCGGTGGCGTGTCACCGAGTGCTCGATCCGGTTGCGGGTCATGCCACCGGCCAGTCCGGCACGCAGGGTTGCGTGGCGGATCAGCTGCCAGACGTAGTTCGCACTGAGGGCCCGGGTCACACGCTCGATCTCGCCGAGCTCGTCCTCGCGGTGGCTCACGAAGGCATCGGTGGAGAAGTCGCCGGGACCCATCGACCCGGTCAGCGACAGCCCGGTCAGCCGGACATCCACCGGGTTGTCACTCTCCAGCGCCTCGCGCACGTAACGGACCCGGGCCCGCGCGGCGAGCCCGCCGGCCAGGCGCCAGCCCCCCTGCAGCGCGGTGATGCGCTGGTCCGCCGGGATGTCGGCTCCCGCGGGCCGGTAATCCTCGCCGTAACGCTCGTAGGACAGCCGCCAGTCATACGGCAACATCCCGCCTTCACCGCTCAACGCCAGGAACCGGGCGGTGTCGGCGTGACCGTGCCCGCCAGCGGCGTCGTAGTCACCACTGAAACGCCCGTACTCCATCTCCATGGAAAGCCGCTGGCCGGCGACGGTGAGATCCCTCTGCCAGCTCAGGCTCCCGACGTCCTGGTTGATGCCTTCCAGCGCTGGCACCTCCGCCGCCGGCCCGTCGTAGCGGATCGCCGAGAGCGACACGGCACCGACGATGGTGTCCTCGATACGCCAGCGCCCGCCGCTGTAGCGTGAGCCGCCGCCTTCGCCGCTGCCGGAAAACAGCCGCATCGACTGGCTCGGCCCGGTGGTACGCGGGCGGAACAGCACCGACGCACCATCGATGGAGCGGTTGAAGGTGCGCGCGGAGGTGTCCACCGAGAGGTCTCCCGCCTTGACGCGGAAGGGCACGGGGGCCTGGTCGTTCTCCCAGGTCAGGCTGGCACGGCGCACGCTACCACTGCGGTAACGGCCGTCGTCTCCGGCCAGGGCGCCGGAGAAATCCCCCCGCAGCGTGCCGTAGGCGGAGAGACGCCGGTCGCTGCGCAGATGCAGCTCGTCGGCCGCGAAGGCCTCACTTGCGCTTACGCTGACCGGATCCCCCTCGATGCCGCGCCGCTCGACACGCAGGGCCTCATCTGCCGCGGCCGCTCCCGCCATCAGCGCGGGCAGTACCGCGACAGCCAGCACGACCGTCACCCGGCGACGGCCACGGAGTGCCTTCATCGCACCTGGGGCCCTCCCTTCGATGCAGCCTACAAGGCCCTCATGGTAGCGCGCTTACCCGGCCTGCCGGCTGGGAGGTGCGTCGCAGACTGACTGCCTCGTGGGATACGCACGCGCCTGCGCCGACGGGCTCAGGCCGGTGCCACGACGACCCGGTCGCGCCCCGTTGCCTTCGCCTCATAGAGGGCGGCATCGGCGCGCTCGGTCAGCATTGCCAGGGTCCAGCCGAAACGCATCTCCGCCACCCCGAGACTCACCGAGACGGGGCCGACCCCGGGGAACGGGGCGTCGGCGACGGCACGGCGGATCCGCTCGGCAAGCACCGTCGCACCGCGAAGATCCGTGTGTGCGGCCAGCACCAGGAACTCCTCGCCGCCCCAGCGCCCGAACTGGTCCGCCTCGCGGAGGATCGCGGCGACCCTGTGGGTGAGCTCGATCAGGGTACGGTCGCCGACCGGATGACCGAAGCGATCATTCACGGACTTGAACCAGTCGATATCGAAAAGCACCACGGAGAACGGTGTCGAGTAACGCGTGAACGCCGACTCCGCGGCCTGCAGCAGCGTGTAGAGCCTGCCGCGGTTGGTGACACCGGTAAGCCGGTCGTGGGTGGCCAGGTGCTCGAGCTCCGTGAGCAGGCGCTTGTGCTCGCTGATGTCGTGGAACACGCAGACGTAATGCTCGACCCGCCGGGCATGGTCGTAGACAGCGGCGATCGATTCCCAGTGGGGCTGGACGACACCGTCGCGGCGCCGGTTCCAGATCTCGCCCTCCCACCGGCCTTGCTCGCGCACCGCCGTCCACATGCGCGCGAAGAACGCCTCATCGTGGTGCCCGGAGCGCAGCAACGCCGGTGTCGCCCCCACCGCTTCCGACGCCGGGTAGCCGGTGAGGGTGGTGAACGCGGGATTCACGCGCTCGATCACGCCGTTCGCGTCGGTGATCATCAGCGCCTGGCTGGTACGGAAGGCCTTGGCCAGCAGCCGCTGCTCGGCGGCAAGCGCCCGCCGTTCGCTGATGTCCTCCACGATCCCGTCGATCCAGCGCTCGCCGGCGCTGTCGCGGACCCGCGCGGTGACTGCGACCCAGACCTCCCGCCCGTCCAGCGTCCGCAGCGGCAACTCGCGGGCACGCAGCACACCCGCGCGCATCAGCTCGGCCGCCACTGCACGCGCCTGGGCGGAATCGGGGTGGAAAGAGGCGGCGGACCGGCCGATGAGCTCGTCGGGTGTCGCCGCCCCGAGGATCCGGGCCATCGCGGGATTGGCATCGGTGACCCGCCCGCCGTCAGCGGGGCGGCTGCTGTACACGCCCACCGGCAGCGACTCGAAGATCCGCCGGTAGCGCTCCAGCCACTGCTGATAGCGATGCGCGCGGGTGACATCGTGAACGATGGAGTGGAGGTACTCCCGGCCGTCGATGAACACGGGTCCCGAGTACACTTCCACCTCCCGCAGCTCACCGTTCGCGGTACGGTGGCGGAAGCGGAAGAAGCGCTCCTGCTCCCGGCGGGCCCGGTCGATCTCCCCCGTCAGCATGTCCGGGGCAAGCGTGTTCAGATCGCCGACGTGCAGGGTGGTGATCTGACCGCGGGTGTAGCCATAGAACGCGAGGGCCGAGTCGTTGGCGTCCGCGATACGCCCCGTCGCCGCCTCGATGAGCAGCTTCGGGGCAATGTTGAGGTGGAAACTCTGCCGGAAATACGTCCGTTCGGCACGGCTGCGCTGCACCGCCTCGCGCCGCTCGTCCAGGGCCTCCAGCATCACGTCGGCCCCGTCTTCCAGCGCCCGGACGGTCACGACCAGCCACCGGCCCGGCACGCCGCCGGGCACGGGCAGACACAGTCGCAGCACACCCTCGCCACCGGCGAGCGCCGCCTCGAACGCGGAAGAGCACACGGCGCCGGGATCGAGCAGTGCCACGAAATGCCGGCCAACCGGTTCGTCGACGCCCGTCAATCGCGCTGCGGCGGGGTTGGCCTCGGCGACCGAACCTTCCGCAGTAACCTGAAGACGGCCCACCGGGGCGGCCTCGACGAACCCCTCCAGAGCTGCAAGCCGCCGCCGCAGCGCATGCTCGCCGGATATCTCTCCCTCAGCGGGTCGGCCCGTCGTCACACGCCGCCCACCCCGGGGCCGGCGAGCGCACCTGCAGGCAGCCCCCACCGGCCGTGCCCGCCGGGAGCGACGAGCCGGGAAGGATAAGTGTGTGAATCAATTCGCATGCCCGACATTATGCCAAGCAGCGGAGACAGGTGAAATGTTTAGTGAATCAGACACCTGTGCTTAATGATAACGATTTCCCCCCGTCCGCGGCGGCCGTGGACTGCTCAGCCGACGTCCTCTCCCGCCGGCTCGCGCTTGCGCCCGGTAACCATGGCGCGAGCCAGGTTCTCACCGTGACGAACACTGGCCAGGACCACGCCCGCGACGTGAAGACCGATCAGCACCAGCAGCGAATTCGCCAGGAAGGCGTGAGTCTCCTCGACCCACTCGACCCCCCAGAAGGCGTCCAGGGTGTACATCCAGCCGGTCAGCGCCGTGCCCGCGAGCGCGAGCAGCAGCACCACGATCATCGCCGCCCCGGCCGGATTGTGCCCGAGGTGGCGACGCTCACGACCGGATGCCATATCGACGATATAGCGCAGCACGGTGGCGGGCGGGCGCACGAACTGGGTGAAACGGGCGTAGCGTGGTCCGACCAGCCCCCAGAGCAGCCGGAAGCCGATCAGTCCGGCCACGATATAGCCGGCCCACTCGTGGATTTCCCCCCACTCGTCACCGGTGAGCCAGGCCACGGTCACCGCCGTGACCATCCCCCAGTGGAAGACCCGGACTGCCGGGTCCCACACACGGATCGTGCGCTCGCCCATCGCCTCAGTCCTCTCCCTTTACGCGCACCGGCTCCAGCGTCTTCGGGTTGAAATAGGCCTCCACCCGGTCACCGTTCTCGTCGTACGCGTACGCCTCGTAGCAGCCATCCTCAGTGCGGATGCTCTTCACTTCCCAGCCCTTGTCCATCAGCGCCTGCCGGAAGGTATCCCGGCTCTGCCACTCGGACTTCGGCACATCACATCCGTCCGCCGCCTGCGCCGCACCGGCCGCCACGACACCGAGCATCACCATCGAAAGCACAAGTCCGCGCTTCATCACTCAAGCTCCTTCAATCACCGAATGACGGTGGCCATCATCCCGGCGCAACCTGACAGGATCCTGAAAGACGGTGACGAATCGTGAAGCCGGTGTCCGGGTTACAATCGGCGCCCGGACACCGAAGGGGGCGGCCATGCGCATACTGCTGGTGGAGGACGACGCGAGCCTGGGCACCGCCGTCGTCGATCAGCTCGCCGCCGACGGGCACGCGGTCGACCGGGTGGATCACCTCTGCCGGGCCCGGCCCGCCCTGGCGGCGGTGGCCTACGACCTCTGCCTGCTCGACCTGATGCTGCCCGACGGCGACGGGCTCACGCTGCTCGGCGAGCTGCGCGGGCGCGGCGAGCGGCTGGCGGTGATCATCCTCACCGCCCGGGACCAGATATCGGACCGAATCCGCGGCCTGCGGGCCGGCGCGGACGACTATCTGGTGAAACCCTTCGATCTCGCGGAACTCTCCGCCCGCGTGCTCGCCGTGGGCCGGCGCAGCGCCGGCGACGCCGGACCGCGGATCGAGGTGGCGGGGGTCGTGATCGATGAGGCCGCGCGGACCGTCCACCGCGATGGCGAGCCGGTACGCCTGACCCAGCGCGAGTGGGCCCTGCTGGAGGCGCTGGCGCACAACCGCGGGCGCGTGCTCTCGCGGGGCCAGCTCGAAGACCGGCTCTACGCCTTCGGTGCCGAGGTGGAAAGCAACACCATCGAGGTCTACATCAGCCGGCTGCGCAAGAAGCTCGGCGCAGGCCTGATCGCCACGGAGCGAGGCCTCGGCTACCGCATGGTGCGCTCGTGAACGGCAGGGCCTTCAGCCTGCGCCGGCGTCTGGCGGGGATGCTCACCGCCGGTGTGCTCGCACTGTGGCTGGTAGCCACGGCACTGTCGTGGGTGCTGGTTCGTCACGAGCTCAACGAGGCCTATGACGAGTCCCTGGCACAGGCCGCACACCGGCTGCTCGCGCTCGGGGCCGCGGGGCCGGCCGGCAGGGAACCGACGACGGTCGGCGCCGGCGAGGGGCTGCTCACCTACCGCGTCCGCGACGCCGCCGGCCGGGTGGTGCTGAGCTCCCGCAATGCCCGCGACACCGGCTTCCCCGCACCGTTGCGGCCCGGTTTCGTCACCACCGCGTCGCACCGGGTGTTCACCGAGCGCGACGCCGACACCGGTCTGCTCATCCAGGTCGCCGAGCCCCTCGCCCACCGCCGCGAGGCGGCGATGGAGACGACGCTGAGCCTGCTCCTGCCGCTGCCGTTCCTGGTGCCGCTGAGCCTGCTCGGCGTGTGGTGGCTGGTGCGCCGGACCACAGCACCGGTGCTCTCGCTGCGCGGCGAGATCGAACGCCGCGCCCCCGGCGATCTGGCCCCACTGACCGCGAGCGGCCTGCCCGCGGAGATCCGTCCGCTGGCGGATGCCGTCAACCGCCTGATGGCACGGCTGCGTGACGCACTGGCGGCGGAACGCAGCTTCACCGCCAACAGCGCCCACGAGCTGCGCACGCCCATCGCCGGGGCCCTGGGCCATACCCAGCGGCTGCTCGCCGACACCGGCGACCCGGCCGTGCGCGAGCGCGCGCGGCACATCGAGGCCGGCCTGCGTCACCTCGCCCGGGTCTCCGAGAAGCTCATGCAGCTCGCCCGCGCCGAGGCCGGGGTCTTCGCCGCCGACACGCTCCAGCCCCTCGACGACGTGCTCGCCCTGGTGGTCGACGAGTTCAGCCGCCACGCCGGCAGCGGCGATCGGGTGACACTTACGGTACCGGACGGCGTGCGACTTGCCGGCGCGCTGGACCCGGACGGCTTCGCCATCCTGCTGCGCAACCTCATCGAGAACGCCCTGCATCACAGCCCGACGGACAGCCCGGTGGCGGTGGTGGTGGACGGCGCCCGGCGCCTGCGGGTGATCAACGACTCGCCCGTGATCCCCGCCGCCACGCTCCGGCAACTGCGGGCGCGTTTCCGGCGGGGGACGACCCGGCCCGGCGGCACCGGGCTCGGGCTCGCCATCGTCGAGGCGATCGCCGAGGGCGCCGGGGCCTCGGTGACCCTGAACTCCCCCGCCGCCGGCCGTGCCGACGGCGTCGAGGCAGTGGTCACCCTGCCGGACGGCACCCATCCGGCATGAGCGCGGGCACGCCGGTCATCGCCCCCGCTGGCGCCTGCCCCGGGCCAGCAACGCCCGGGCGCGCAGGAGTACGGGGCGGTCCACCATCCGGCCGTCCACGGAGAACACCGCGCCGTCCGCCGGGGCGGCATCGACCACGCGCCGCGCCCAGTCCAGGTCCGCCTCGCTGACCGCGAACGCCGCGTGGACGGGCCCGATCTGGGCGGGATGGATGCACAGCGCCCCCGAGAAACCGAGCCCCTGTGCCGTCTCCAGCTCGGCGCTCAGGCGCCCGGTATCGGTGTAGTTGGCGATGGAGCCGGGGAAGCCGATCGCCTCGATCCCCGCGGCCCGCGCCGCCCAGGCGACGCGGCGGGCGGGCTCGGTGAGCAGCGCCGCCCCGGGCGTGCCGCCCAGGTCCAGGGCCAGGTCCTCAGGCCCCAGGGCCAGGGCCGCGAGACGCGGCGTGGCCGCGGCCAGCCCGCCCGCGGCCAGCAGCCCCCGCGCGCTCTCGATCATGCCGATCACCGGCACTCCGCCCGGTTCGAGCCCCCGCTCCGTCTCCAGCTCGGTAAGGATGCCGTCGGTGACCACCAGCTCATGGGCGTGCTCGACCTTGGGCAGCACGATACCCGCGAGGGGCGCCCCGACGGCGGCCTCCAGGTCGTGGACCTGCTCCCGGGTGCCGGCGTTGACACGCACCAGCACCGCGACGCCGTCCGCCGCCAGCCGTGCGATCGCCGTGGGCAGCGCGGCCCGCGCCGCCGGCCGCCGCTCGGGGGCGACGGCGTCCTCCAGATCCAGGATGCAGGCGTCGGCACCACGCCGTCCCGCCTTCTCCAGCAGGCGTTCGTTGTCGGCGGGCACGAACAGGAGCGACCGCCAGCCGGGCCATTGCGTCATCTCGTCTCTCCCTTTCCGCCGGGCGGTCTGACAGCCCGGCTCGCGACGGGGGCGGTGAGGCCGTGATACGCCCGCCCTGTCCCCGTCTCCGCGGTCATTCCACCCGGCCGGTCAGCGCCAGCGCCCCGTCCGGACGGGTGACCCACAGGCGCGTGCCGTCGCCCTCGGGCACGCCGGCGGTGGTGAAGGCCATGTCGTCGAACACCGGCGCGCGGGAGCGGTACTCGAACCGGCGCACCGGCGTCCCGCGCTGCTGCACGGCCAGGTCGAGCATGAGCGTCGCCATCAGCGGGCCGTGGACGACCAGCCCCGGATAGCCCTCGACGCCGGCGCAGTAGGACCGGTCGTAGTGGATGCGGTGGCTGTTGTACGTGAGCGCCGAGTAGCGGAAGAGCAGCACCGGGTCCGGACGCCAGGTCGCCCGCCACGCGGGCTCGGGCATGTCGTCGCTCCCGGCGGTGTCCGCCCCGCCGCCCGACACCGGCGCGCGGTAGACGATATCCTGGGCCTCGTCGATGCGCCCGCCGCGCTCGCCCTCGATCTCGTGGCTGACGGTGACGAACACCAGCGGCCCGCTGCGGCCGTCCTTGGGCACGACCTCCGCCACCGTGGAGCGGCAGTGCACCCGCTCGCCCACCTGCAGCGGCCGCTCGATGGTCATCCGGCTGCCCGCCCACATCCGCCGGTGGCCCGCCGGCAGCGCCGGCAGGAAGGCCCCGAGGCGCTCGTGACCATCGCCGCCGGAGGCGGAGGCGCGGTAGAGCGGCGGGAACAGCAGCCACTGCCAGCACGGCGGCAGCGGCGTGCCGTCCGCGGGCAGGGACGCCTCCCGGTCCAGGGCGGCATTGAAGGCGGCGACGCGCCAGGCGTCGACGGTATCGTCACCCTCGCGGGTCCGCCCGATCCACGCCCGCGGGTCGGTTTCACTCATGGCCGAACTCCCGGCGTATCGCCTCGGTGTTCTCGCCCAGCGACGGGCAGCGGCCGAGGTGGTCACCGTACCACCGCGCCTGCACCGGCGGCGCGGGGATTTCGGCGTCGGCACCGCCGGCCAGGGCCACGTGGGCCTGGCGCAGGGCCGGGTGGTCCAGCACGTCGGCGGGCTCGTTGAGCTTGCCGTAGGCGATTCGCGCCCGGTCGAGACGCTCGATCAGCGCCGCCTCCGACAGGGCGGCGGTGGCCTCGGCGACGGCCGCCTCGACCCGCTCGCGCTCGGCGGTACGCCGGGCGATGCTGGCGAAGGCGGGCTCCTCGAACAGATCCGGGCGCCCGAGCACGTCCCGGCACAGCCGCTCCCATTCCCGCTCGTTCTGGATCGAGATCACCACCTCCGTGCCGTCGGCGGTGGGGAACGCACCGTAGGGCACGATGGAGGGGTGGCGCATGCCCATGTACGCCGGCGCCTCCCCGGCGTAGCGGGTCTGGAGCAGCGGCACGGCCATGAGGTCGGCCATGCTGGAGAACAGCGACGCCCCCAGGCGCTCGCCCTCGCCGGTGCGCTCACGGCGGATCAGCGCCTCCAGGATGGCGCCGTAGGCGTTGATGCCGGTGACGATGTCGGCGATGGACACGCCGATGCGCCCGCGCCCGCTGATGCTGGAGAGCCCGCTCTCCGCCTGGATGAGCATGTCGTAGGCGCGCATGCTGGCGTAGGCGTTGTCCTCGCCGTAGCCCGAGATGCCGCAGACGATCAGCCGGGGGAAACGGGCGTTGAGCGCCTCCCAGCCGTAGCCGAGGCGGTCGATCGCGCCGACCGAGAGGTTCTGCACGAACACGTCGGCGCGCTCCAGCAGGCCCTCGAAGACGGCGCGGTCAGCGTCGTCGCGCAGGTCCAGGCAGACCGACTCCTTGCCGTGGTTGGCCCATACGAAGTAGGTGGCCTCGCCCTTGACGTATTCGTCGTAGCCCCGGGCGAAGTCGCCCTCGGGGCGCTCTATCTTGATCACCCGGGCGCCGGCATTGGCCAACCGGGCGGTGCACACCGGCGCGGCGACCGCCTGCTCCAGCGAGACGACCAGCGTGCCGGCGAGCGGCTTGTCCTGGGCCTGCGTATCCATGGTGACTCCTTCAGAACGACCGCGGCATCCCCAGAACGTGTTCCGAGAGATACGCGAGGATGAGATTGGTGGAGACGGGCGCGACCTGGTAGAGCCGGGTCTCGCGGAGCTTGCGCTCGATGTCGAACTCGCGCGCGAAACCGAAGCCGCCGTGGGTCTGCAGGCAGGTGTCGCCGGCCCGCCAGGAGCAGTCCGCGGCGAGCAGCTTGGCCATGTTGGCCTCGGCGCCGCAGGACTCGCCCGCGTCGAACCGCCCGGCGGCCTCGTGGACCATGAGCTCGGCGGCCCGCATGTCCGCGTACGCCCGGGCGATGGGGAACTGCACGCCCTGGTTGCGCCCGATGGGCGCCCCGAAGACCTCGCGCTCGCTGGCGTAGGCGCTGGCGTGCTCGATGAAGAAGCGCGCATCGCCGATGCACTCGAAAGCGATCAGGATGCGCTCGGCGTTCATGCCGTCGAGGATGTAGCGGAAACCGCGCCCCTCCTCGCCGATCAGCGCGTCGGCGGGCACCGAGAGGTCGTCGAAGAACAGCTCCGTGGTGTGGTGGTTCATCATCGTCTCGATGGGCTGGACGGTGAGGCCGTTGCCCGCCGCCTCGCGCAGATCGACGAGGAAGACGCTCAGCCCCTCGGTCTTGCGCGAGACCTGGTCCCGGGGCGTGGTGCGCGCGAGCAGCAGCATCAGGTCGGAGTGCTCGACGCGGCTGATCCACACCTTCTGGCCGTTGATCACGTAGCGATCGCCACGGCGCTCGGCGAACGTCCGGATCGCGGTGGTCTCGGTGCCGGCACCGGGCTCGGTCACACCGAAGGCCTGCAGGCGGAGCTCGCCGGAGGCGACGCCCGGCAGGTACGCCGACTTCTGCGCCTCCGAGCCGTGGCGCAGCAGCGTGCCCATGGTGTACATCTGCGCATGACAGGCCCCGGGATGACCGCCGGAGCGCGCGATCTCCTCGAGGATCACGCCCGCCGCCGTGAGCCCGAGCCCGGCGCCGCCGTATGCCTCCGGGATCAGCGCCCCGAGGAAACCGTCCTCGGTGAGCCGCCGCACGAACGCGTCGGGATAGCCCCGGGTGGCGTCGAGCTCGCGCCAGTAGCTGCCCGGGAAGTCCCCGCACAGACGGGCAACGGCGTCGCGTATCTCGCGGATGGTGTCGGGCTCGTTCATCGATCCTCCCCTGAATGAGCGCCCGTGCCGGGCGCCGGGCCCAGCCGTGCGAATGCCTGCCGCTCGGCGGCGTCGAGGCGCGGCACCAGGCCCTGCTCCCACTCCAGGTAGCGGCGCGCGGCATCGAGGTTGCCGTCGTGGCGGTCGTGTACGAAGAACAGCCGGTCGATGCAGGCCCGGTCCGGCGGATCGTCCGGCGTCTCCACCACCGGCCCGCCGGCGGCGGCCCAGGCGTCCAGGCCGCCGTCGATCAGCGCGACGCCGTCGATACCGTGATCGGCGAGGTCGCCCGCCACCAGGGCGGCACGATCCGGGTCGTCGGCGAGCAGGCGCACGCCGCTGCGTTCCCGCGCCAGCACGGGGATGAACTCGCCGAGGCGGGAGCGGGTCAGCCAGCGCGCCCCCGGCGGGTGGCCGTGGCGGTGGGCGGCACTGCCGCGCAGGTCGAGGACCGGCGGCCCATCGCCGCCCGCATCCTCGGCGACCGCCGCCACCGCCTCGCAGCGGGCGAGCGCCGGCAGCGGGGCCGGCACCGGTGCGTCCGGCAGCAACGCCGTCTCCGCCACCGGCAGCACCCGCGCGTCCAGCCCCATCAGGCGCAGCCAGTAGGCGCACAACGGCGCGCGCACGCCATCGTCGTCCGCCAGCACGACCCGGGCGGTAGGCACGGCGATCCAGGCCTCGGTGGCCTGGATGAGCTCCACGCCAGGGGCGCGTACCGTGCCGGGCAACGGGGCGGCCGCGGGGTCGCCGGGCTGGCGCACGTCCAGGCAGTAGACCGGCTCCCCGGCGGCCCGCCAGGCGGTGACGTCGCCGGCGGTGACCGCGCTCACACCAGCATCGGCGGCGAGCGCGCGGATGCGTGCGCGCAGCCCCGGCGACGGCGTGGCGGGCGCGTCCGTGGCGACGATGTCCTCCGCCCCGTGGGCGCGGGTCCGGCCGGCGAGCTCCCAGCCCATGGTGCCGTTGCGCAGGGCATAGACCGGGTTGGGCACGCCGAGCTCGATCAGCGTCTGCGCGCCGATGATGCCGCGGGTACGCCCGGCGCAGTTGATCACGATGGGGGTATCGGGGTCCGTGACCAGCGATTCCAGGCGCACGGGCAGCTCGACGTTGGGACAGCAGCGCGCCCCGGGGATGCTCATGCGCCGGTATTCCGCTGGCGGCCGCGCGTCGAAGAGGTGGAAGCGTTCGCCGTCGCCGATACGGGCCGCAAGCTCCGCGGCGTCGATCATTGGCGTGTGCCGGCGCATCTCCACCAGCTCGCCGAAGGCCTTGCTCGGAACGTGGACGCCGGCGAACTCGCCGTAGCCGGCGCGGCGCCAGGCGCGCAGCCCCCCCTCCAGCCCGAACACCCGCCGATAGCCGAGCGCCCGCGCCCGGCGCACCGCAAGCCGGGCCGTGGTGCCGCCCTCGTCGGCGATCACCAGCGGCACACCGGAGTCGGGGACGAGCCGGGGCAGGTCGAGCTCGAAGCGGCTGTAGGGCAGCGGCACCGCCCAGAAGGGGTGGCGCAGGCCGAACTCGCCGGGCTCGCGGACGTCCAGCAACGCCAGCGTCTCGCGGGCGTCGAGCCGGACCTTGAGCTCGCGGGGACTGAGGGTGTCCATGCGCATCACCGCCGGGTCTGCACGCCGATGTCCATGGGCGCGCAGGTACCGGCCTCCGGATCGAAGCGCGTCCGCCCGGTGAGCGTCTCCAGCGCACGGCCGTAGAGATGGAGGTGACGGATGACCCCGCCCGGCGGGATCCGGACCGAGTGGATGTCGTCGGCGAGCAGCGCCACGCCCTTGCCCGGGGCGACCTCGACCTCCTCGCACACGGCCAGCCGGGCACGGCCCTCGACCGAACCGTCGTCGAGACGGCGGTAGAGGGTGTTGTGCTCCACGCCCTCCACGGCGGCCACGCACGCCCAGGTGGTGTGGTCGTGGGGCGGGATGCGCTTGCCCGGGTACATGACGTTGAGATAGAGGGCGTAGCGGCGGTCCGGGTCCTCGCTAAGCAGGTAGCGCGCCTGGCGCTCGTCGGCGGACGGCGCAGGGAAATCCGCCTCGCCCCAGAGGACACGCTCGCGGGCCAGCTCGATGAGGGCGTCCAGGGCCCGGCCAAGCGGCTCGCGCTCGCGTACCTCGCCGGGCAGCAGCGCCCGCACCCGTGCCAGGGTCTCGTTCACCCGCGCCTCGCGTTTCGCCTGCGTGTCCATTGCCTTGCTCCTCAGTACACCCGGGCCACCGGCTCGACGCTGGCGAACTCCGGCGTGCCGGTCTGCAGCCGCACGGGGCGCTCGCCCAGGCGCACGGCGCCGTTCGCGTCCAGCCAGGCGAGGCTGTGACGCATCCACTCGGTGTCATTCCGATCAGGGAAGTCCTCGCGGGCGTGGGCGCCGCGGCTCTCGGTGCGGTGGTGGGCGGCGTGCACGGTGGCCGCGGCGCAGCCGAGCAGATTCTCCAGCTCCAGGGTCTCGATCAGGTCCGTGTTCCAGATGCGCCCGCGGTCGGTGACCGAGACGTCGGCAAAGCCCGCCACCAGGGCGTCGATCCGGCGGCAGCCCTCCTCCAGGGTCCCGCCGGTGCGGAACACCGCCGCGTAGTCCTGCATGTCCCGCTGCAGGCCGTCGCGCAGGCGGGCGGTAGGGGTCTCGCCGGCAGCGGTACGCAGCCGCTCCAGGCGCTCGATCGCCGGCGCCGATGCCGACGCCGGCAGGGCCCCGCGGTCCGGCCCCTCGCCGCGCAGCACCTCGGCGGCGCGCAGCGCGGCGGCCCGGCCGAAGACGATGAGGTCGAGCAACGAGTTCGAGCCCAGGCGATTGGCACCGTGCACGGACACGCAGGCGGCCTCGCCGATGGCCATGAGCCCGGGCACCACGGCCTCCGGGTCGCCGCCGCGGGGCGCGACGACCTCGCCGTGACGGTTGGTGGGGATGCCGCCCATGTTGTAGTGGACGGTGGGCAGCACCGGGATGGGTTCGCGGGTGACGTCGATCCCGGCGAAGATGCGCGCCGTCTCCACGATACCCGGCAGGCGCTCGTTGATGACCGCCGGGCCCAGGTGGGCGAGGTGGAGGTGGATGTGATCACCGCGCTCGCCGACGCCCCGGCCCTCGCGCATCTCCACGGTCATCGCGCGGCTGACCACGTCGCGGGAGGCGAGGTCCCTGGCGTTGGGGGCGTAGCGCTCCATGAAGCGCTCGCCGTCGGAGTTCGTGAGGTAGCCGCCCTCGCCGCGCACGCCCTCGGTGATCAGGCACCCGGAGCCGTAGATGCCGGTGGGGTGGAACTGCACGAACTCCATGTCCTGCAGCGGCAGGCCGGCGCGCAGGGCCATGCCGGCGCCGTCGCCGGTGCAGGTGTGCGCGGAGGTGCACGAGAAGTACGCGCGCCCGTACCCCCCGGTGGCGAGCACGGTGATACGCGCGCGGAAGCGGTGGATGCGTCCGGTGGCTAGCTCCAGGGCGACGACCCCGCGACAGGCGCCGTCGGCGTCCATGATCAGGTCGATGGCGAAGAACTCGATGTAGAACTCCGCCTGATGCTTGAGCGACTGCTGATAGAGGGTGTGCAGGATGGCGTGGCCGGTGCGGTCCGCGGCGGCGCAGGCGCGGTTGGCGCGGCCCTCGCCGAAACGCGTGCTGTGCCCGCCCAGGGGCCGCTGGTAGACGCGGCCGTCACCGGTGCGCGAGAACGGCACGCCGAAGTGCTCGAGCTCGGTGATCGCCGCCGGGGCGGCCTCGCACATGGCGGCGATGGCGTCCTGGTCGCCCAGCCAGTCGGAGCCCTTGATGGTGTCGTAGGCGTGCCAGCGCCAGTCGTCCTCGTCCATGTTGCCCAGCGCCGCGGCGATGCCGCCCTGGGCGGCCACGGTGTGGCTGCGGGTCGGGAAGACCTTGGTCACGCAGGCGGTGTCGAGCCCCTGGGCGGCCATGCCCAGGGTGGCCCGTAGGCCGGCGCCTCCGGCGCCGACGACCACCACGTCGTGGCTGTGCTCGATGATCGGCTCGGCAGCGGACATCGGCTTGTCGTCACTCCATTCCGTTGACGGCCCGGCTCACCGGTCGGGCGCGATGCAGCACGGGGGCAGTCCGCTGTCGGGAGCCCTTCCACACCCCGGGCCGCGATGACCGGGGGAGGGGCAGTGCGGCGGCGGACCGACCGCGGCCAGGGGTGACCGCAGCCGGACGTACTGGGACGTGTCCCCAACGTGTCCGCCGACGCATTGCCCCTCCCCCACGAAGGCTCACACGCAGCGCGCCCCGTCCACCTCCAGCGCCACGCCGCTGATGAACTCGGCCTCGTCGCTGGCGAGGTAGAGCGCGGCGTTGGCGACGTCGGCGGGGCGGGACATGCGCCCGAGGGGGATGGTGGCGAGGAACTTCCTGCGGTTCTCCGGGGTGTCCGGCACGCCCATGAAGCGCTCCAGCATTCCGGTCTCGCCGATCACGGGGCAGATGGCGTTGACCCGGATGTTCTCCGGGCCGAGCTCCACGGCCATGGACTTGCTGGTGACGATGGCCGCGCCCTTGCTGCCGTTGTACCAGGTCAGTCCGGGCCGCGGCCGGACCCCGGCGGTGGAGGCGACGTTGATGATGTTGCCGCCGCCACGCTTGCGGAAGTGCGGCACGGCCTCCAGCGCGGCCAGGTAGATGGACTTCACGTTGACCGAGTAGCAGCGGTCGAAGTCGTCCTCGGTGACGTCCATCATCGGCTGGTTAACGTGGGTGAAGCCGGCGTTGTTGACGATGGTGTCGAAGCCGCCGAAACGCTCGACGGCGGTGTCGATCATCGCCTTCACGTCGGCCCGGTTGGCGACGTCGGCGCGCACGCCGACGGCACTGTCGCCGATCTCGGCGGCGACGGCCTTCGCGCCCTCCTCGTTGAGGTCGGCGACCACCACCTTTGCGCCCTCCCGGGCGAACACCCGGGCGATCTCCGCGCCGAAGCCCGACGCCGCGCCCGTGACCACCGCGATCCTGTCCTTCATCCTCATGGGACTCTCCTCCTCACTATCCTTCATTCATATGTGACCGGGGTTTGGGCCGCGCGGGGTGAGAGGATCCCGCCGGGACACGCTGTGAATACCTCCCTGTACGCTCGACTGCGGCCATCCATGGCCGCAGACGGTCCCGGCGGGACCCTCCCACCCGCGCGCTCCGATTGCCGTCGCATCAGCCATGGTTGAGCACGACGGTCTTGACCACCGAGAACTCGCGCAGCGCCTCGAAGCCCTTCTCGCGCCCGTGGCCGCTCTTCTTCATGCCACCGAAGGGCAACTCGATGCCGCCGCCGGCGCCGTAGCCGTTGACGAAGACCTGCCCCGCGCGCACCCGCCGCGCCATGCGCATCTGGCGGGCTCCGTCGCGGGTCCAGATGCCCGCGACCAGGCCGTAGTCGGTGCCGTTGGCCAGGGCGACGGCGTCCGCCTCGTCGCGGAAGGGAATGGCGCAGAGCACCGGCCCGAACACCTCCTCACGGGCGATGGTGTGCTCCCGCGGCACCGGCCCGAGCAGCGTCGGCGCGACGTAGTAACCCTGCTCCGGCGTGCCTTCGGCGATGCGCCCGCGGGCGATCACCGGCACGCCGTCCGCCTCCGCGTCGGCGAGCATGCGCTGCACCCGCTGCTGCTGGGCGCGACTGACCAGCGGCCCACAGTTCGCGTCCGCGTCGTGGCTGGCGGTGACCAGCTCGCCGAAGGCGGCGGTCAGGCGCTCGATGAAGGCGTCGAAAACGCTCTCCTGCACCAGCACCCGGCTGCCGGCGGAGCAGGTCTGGCCGGCGTTCTGGACGATGGCCTTCTGCACCACCGGCAGCACGGCGTCGAAGTCGGCGTCGTCGAAGACGATCTGCGGCGACTTGCCGCCGAGCTCCAGCACGCAGCCGACGTGATTGCGCGCCGCCGCCTGCTGGACCAGCGTCCCCACCTCCGGGGAGCCGGTGAAGGCGAGGAAGTCGATATCCGGGTGGGAGGCCAGCGGCGCGCCGGCCTCCTCGCCGAGGCCGGTGACCACGTTGATGGCCCCCGGCGGGAAGCCCGCCTCGATGGCGAGGTCGGCGATGCGCAGCGGCAGCAGGCAGGCCTCCTCGGCGGGCTTGAGCACGGTGGCGTTGCCCATCGCCAGCGAGGGCGCGAGCGAGCGCCCGAACATCTGCGCCGGGTAGTTCCACGGAATGATGTGACCGGTCACGCCAAAGGGCTCGCGCAGGGCCATCACCGTGTAGCCGTCGAGGAACGGGATGGTCTCGCCGTGGACCTTGTCCGCCGCCGAACCGTAGTACTCGAAGTAGCGCGCCGCGGCGACCATGTCCGCGCGGCCCTGGCTCAGCGGCTTGCCGGTGTCCCGGCTCTCGAGCTGGGCGAGCTCCTCGGCGTTGGCCTGGATCAGCTCGCCGACGCGCATCAGCAGCCGGCCGCGCTCGATGGCGGTGAGCCGGCCCCACTCGCCCTCCTCGAAGGCGTGACGGGCGGCGGCGACGGCCTCGTCCACCTCGGCGGCACCGCCGCGGGCGATCTGCGCGAACGCACCGTCGTCCGAGGGCGCGTGCACGGCGACCGCGCCACCACCGGCGGCGGCGCGCCACTGGTTGTCGATCAGGATCGTGACCGCTTCGCCGTCCGGCGAGATGTCGAGCTTCGTGCGGGTCATGAAATCTCCTCCTGTGTGGCGGCGTCCGCGTGGCTGCGCTCCAGGCTGCCCTCGCTCACCTCGCCGCGCTCTATGACGAGTGTCCGGTCGGCGAACTGCCGCAACAGCGCCGGGTTCGATTCGGTGATCACCAGGGTGATGTCTCGGTCACGCTCGCGCAGGGTGCGCAGCGCCTCCGCGTAACGGTTGGCCAGTGCCGGGGCGAGGCCCTGGAAGGGCTCGTCGAGGAGCACGACCCGGGTGCCGATCATCAGCGCCCGGCCGAGGGCGACCATCTTGCCCTGGCCGCCGCTGACCGTGCCGCCGGGGCGCTCGGCCATGTCCCGGAGCTCCGGGAGGATCTCGTAGACCCCGTCCAGCCGGCGCCGGATCTCCTCCGGTGCCACCCGCGCGGCGCGGGCCGGCAGCAGGATGTTCTCGCGCACGTTGAACGCGGAGAACAGCCGCCGGTCCTCGGGGGCGTAGCCGATCCCCAGACCAGGCCGGGCGTGGGCGGGGATGTCGTCGATGCAGCGATCGCCGAGATACAGCGAGCCGCTGTCCGGGGCGATGAAGCCCATGACCGTGCGCAGGGTCGTGGTCTTGCCCGCGCCGTTGCGCCCGATCAGCGCCACGGTCGCCCCGGGCTCGAGGGTGAAGTCCACGTCGCGCAGGACGGGCACCCCCTGGATACGCGCATTGATGCCTTCAAATCGCAGCATGGCTACAACCCAATCACGTCGCGTTGCACGCCGGCGTCGGCGAGCACCTCGGCGGGCGTCCCCTCGATACGGATGCGCCCGGCGTCCCAGACCGCCACCCGCTCGGCGTAGCGCTCCACCATCTCCATGTCGTGCTCGACGAACACCGCCGTGACCTGCTGGTGGGCGAGCACCCGCAGCAGGGTGTCCATCACCTGGAACTTCTCCTGGGAGCTCACCCCGCTGGTGGGCTCGTCCATCAGCAGCACCCGCGGCTTGAGCGCCAGCGCCAGGGCGATGTCGATGAGCTTGCGCTGGCCCTCCGGCAGCGCGGTGACCACCTGGGCGGCGACGTCCGCCACGCCCATGAGCTCGAGCAGCTCCATCATCTCGTCGCGGGCTGTGGACGCGGACAGCGGCCGCCACAGCGAGCGCACCCGGTCCCGGGCGGCGGCTCCGATGAGCATGTTCTCGATCACCGTGTGCTCGAGGAACAGCTGCGGGATCTGGAACGCCCGGGCGATGCCGCGCCGGGTGATCCAGCGCGGGCTGCGCCCGGTGATCTCGGTGCCGTCGAAGCGCACCGTCCCGGACTTGGGCCGCAGGTAGCCGGTGCAGATATTGAGGAACGTGGTCTTGCCCGCCCCGTTGGGGCCGATGATCGCGAGATGGTCCGACTCGTGGACCGACAGGTCCACGCCGTCGGCGGCCTTCACCCCGCCGAACTCGATGTGCAGGTCACGGGCCTCGATGAGTGCCTGGCTCATGATGCCTCCCTCCCCGCCGGCGCGAACCGGCCGGATATCCGGTGCCACAGGCCGACGAGCCCCTCGGAGGCGAACAGCACGATCACCAGCAGGACCACGCCCAGCAGCAGCTGCCACATGTCCGCGGCGAGCACGGCGAGGTACATGCGCACGCCCTCGTAGACCAGCGCCCCGGCGAACGCGCCCAGCACGTGGCCGGCCCCGCCGAGGATGGCGATGAACACGAACTCCCCGGAGCGCACCCAGTAGGCATACTCCGGCGTCACCAGGCCCTGCATGACCGCCGCCAGGGTACCGCCCACGCCGGCGAGCATCGCCGAGATCACGTAGGCCACCAGCAGCGTGCCCCGCGCCGAGATGCCCAGGTACTCCAGGCGGGTCTCGTTGGTCTTGATCGCCGCCAGGGCCCGGCCCGGTGCCGAGTTGAGGTAGCGGTGCACCAGCCAGCCGAGCACCGCCGCCGTCGCCAGGGCGACGTAGAACAGCGTGTACTCGAAGGGCAGCCGCTCCAGGCCGATGCCGAGCACGCTCGGACGCGAGAGGATCAGCCCGTCGCTGCCGCCGGTGTAGTGGTAGAACTTCTCCAGCACGGCGTAGAAAACCATGGAGAACGCCAGGTTGAGCATGCCGAAGAAGATGTAGCGGTAGCGCACCACGAACAGCCCGACCAGCAGGCCCAGCACGCCGCTGCCGAGGGCGCCGATCACCAGCAGGGTGAGCAGCTCGCCGCCACCGAGCAGCCGCGCGGCGAAGGCCGCCACGTAGGCGCTGGCCGCGAAGAACAGGGCGTGCCCGAAGGAGACCTGGCCGGCACGCAGCAGCACCACGATGCCGAGCACCGCGAGCCCTTTGGCGATCGCCAGCACCAGGAAGGTCTTGCTCCAGGGCGCGAACAGGGGCATGAGCGCGATCAGCGCCACCACCCCGAGCAACAGAAACCGGCCGCCGCGCATGTCAGATCTTCCTCGTCTGGACCGTGCCGAACAGCCCGTTGGGACGGACCAGCAGCACGAGCATCATGATGAAGTAGGGCATCAGCACGTCGAGCTCGGGCATCAGGTAGATCGCGAACGAGCGCCCCAGGCCGATCAGCACCGCGGTGACCGCGGCCCCCTCGACCTGCCCCAGGCCCGCGGTGACCACCACCGCGAAGGAGAGCACGATCATGTCCGCGCCCATACCGAGCTGCACCGCCGTGGTCGGCGCCGCGAAAGCGCCGCCCAGGGCGGCCAGCACGGTGCCGATGGTGAAGGTCAGCAGGAACACCCGGTTGGCGTTCACCCCCATGGCCGTCGCCGCCTCGCGGTCCTCGGCGGTGGCGGTGATGAGGTGGCCGAGCAGGGTGTGATGCAGGAACCACCGCAGCCCTACCAGCGTGAGCACGGCCACACCGGGCAGCAGCAGCACCTGGTAGGCGTTGTAGGGGATGCCGAGCACGTTGATGGTGCCCATCGCGTCGACCAGGCTGCTCGCCGCGTAGGGCTGCACGCCGAAGACCAGGCGCTGGACGTCCTCGAGGATCATGAAGATGGCGAAGGTGACCAGCAGCTGCAGCACCTCCTCCTTGACGTAGATGTAGCGCAGCACGAAGCGCTCGATGACCAGCCCGAGCACGCCGCCGGCCATCGCCGCGCCGATGACCAGCGCCGGCAGGTGCAGCCAGGGGCTGAGCCCGGCGGAGGCGATCGCCAGGCCGATGCCCGCCGACAGGTACGCGCCGATGGCGTAGAAGCCGCCGTGGGCGATGTTGAGGATGCGCATCACGCCGAAGATCAGCGTCATCCCGACCGCCACCATGAAGACCTGCGAGGCATACGCCAGGCCGTCGAGCACGGCGAGCGTGAAGATGATGAGGTCCACGGTTCCCCTCCCGCTTCAGGCCGCGGGGCGCCGGAGCGCCCCGCGATCAGGCCGTCGTCGATCCGCCGGGCTTAGTGGCAGCCCGGATAGGTGGTGACGTCGGTGTCCAGGAGGTCCGCCGACAGGCCCTTGAGCCACTCGGTGGAATCCTCGCCGGCCGGGGTCGTGATCGCCTCGGCAGGGAAGACCGTGATGTCGCAGAGCTCGGCGATGTCCTTGCCCTCCACCTGCTTGGCAGTGCCGAGCATCTGGTCCTCCAGGCCCTGGTGATCCGCCGGGCGGATGGTGATCTCGCTGGTCGCACCGCGGAAGCTCAGACCCTCGAAGGCGTCGGCCAGGGTCTCGGTGTCCGGCCACTCGCCGTCGTTGGCCTCGATGGCGCGGTCGTAGGCGGCCTGAAGCGCGTCGAACGCCTGGACCATGTGGAAGGCGGAGTAGATCGGCACGTTGCCGGTCTTCTGGCGGAAGCTGCTCACGAACTCGTTGAACTTCTCGTCGTCGGCATAGCCGGGATGGGCATAGTAGTGGTCGCCACGGGCACCGACGATCGCCCCGGTGGGCATGTCCTCACCCAGGCGCTCCAGCGAGCTCTCGGCGAGGGGCAGCACCAGCGTCGAGCGCTCGTCGAGCCCGCGCTGCTTGGCCTGGCGCACGAAGTTGTCGAGATCGCCACCCCAGGAGGTGGAGAGCACCACGTCCGGGCGCATCGCCAGCAGCCGCGTGATCTCGGTGGAGAAGTCCGGGGTCCCGAACTTGGGGAAGAACTCGGCAACCACCTCGACGTCCGGCTTCAGGGTCTGCAGGGCGGTACGGAAGATCTTCCAGGAGTCACGGCCCCAGGCGTAGTCCTGGTTGACCACGGCGATGGTCTCGAAGTCGGGGTGGGTCTTCAGCAGGTACAGCACCGAGGCCAGCATCTCGGGGGTCGCGTTCGCCTGCGTGCGGAAAACGTAGTTGTAGTCACCCTCCTCGAACACCCGCTGGGTGCCGCAGTCCCACATCAGGTTGACGACTTCGAGGTCCTCGGCGAGCGGCGCCACCTTCAGGCAGTTGCCGCTGGAGATCGAGGCGAACATGACGTCGTAGCCCTCGCTCTGCACGAGCCGGCGGTACTCGGAGAGCAGGTGCTCACTGCCCGCCCCCTCGTCGATGAAGCTCAGGTTGAGCGGCACGCCGTGGATCCCGCCGTTGTCGTTGATCCGCTCGGCCATGATCTCGGCGGCGGCACGGGCGGGCTCACCGAACACGGAGGCCGGCCCCGAGAGGAATGCGGAAATGCCGATGTCGATCTGCTCGGGCTTGTCGGCGGCGCCGGCCGTGCCGATGCCGAGCGCGCAGACGCCGGCGAGGAATGCGCGCCCCAGCGGGCGCAGCGGATTGCTCGTACCCATCTCTCTCTCCTCCAGCGATGTTGTTCGTTCTGGTCGCTCCCCGTGGGGCGGCGACTCCGGACAAGCATGGCCGAGGAGAGGAATATCTCAATTATATATTTTTGATCCCGGCTATCGTTTTACCGCATACCCCTGGGTATCGCAGAGCTCACCGCGCCAGCGCCCGTCCTCCACCAGCCCGCGGGCGCAGTGGGTGAGCAGCTCCGCCACCGCGCGGGCGGCATGGGAGATCGGGCGGTCCGAGGGCTCGGCGACGTAGACCGTGCGATCGATAGCAGGATTGACGATGCGCCGCGCCACCAGCTCACCGCGGGAGAGCTCCTCGTAGACCGCGGAGTGCGAGAGCACCGCCTGTCCGAGCCCGCGGCGCACCAGCGCCTTGATCTGGGTGAGGGCGTCGATCTCGGTGCGGATCCACAGCCGCACGCCGTTGTCCCGGGCAGCCTTCTCCACCAGCTCGCGCAGACCGTGGCGACGGGCGGGCAGGATCAGCTCGAAGCGCTCGAGCTCCTGCATGTCCACCGTCCCGTCGTCACGGCCGGCCCCGGGGAGGCTGACCAGGTAGAGGTCCTCGGTGAGCAGCTGCCGGGCGGAAATACCCGGGGAGCGCTGCACGCCGTAGAGCATGGCGAGATCGAGCTGGCCGGCGCGCAGCCAGTCGAGGATATAGCCACTCATGCTCTCGACCACCCGCAGGGAGACATTGGGCAGCTCATGATGGGCCATCTCCACCAGCGGCACGCCGAGCACCAGGCTCACCGAGTTGGGCAGGCCCAGGCGCACGCTCCCGTGGGGGTCGACGCTGCCCGCACGCAGCGCCTCCCGCGCCTGCTCCAGCTGCGAGAGGATGCTGCGGGCATAGCCGAGCAGCTCCAGGCCCGCCTCCGTCGGCGATACGCCACGGGCGGAGCGGGTGAGCAGGGTCACGCCCAGCTCCTCCTCCAGGTTGCGCACGTGCTGGCTGAGTGACGGCTGGGCGACGTACAGCGACATCGCGGCCCGCTTGATGGAGCCGCTCTCCACGATCGCCACGAAATAACGCAGCTGCCTCAGGTCCATCGGTCCCTCTCCTCACAGCGGTGTTGCCCGGCCCCTCGCCCGGGCGACGCCGATAACCTATCCCGCCTATAGGAATTTTGTATCAATATCAGCGAGCACAATAGAAATCCTGAATTATGCTCCAGCACAGGTGCCGCGGATACCCCGACGGAACCGGCACCCCGTCCGCCGTAACGGCGGGCAGTACAACAACTATCGACTCTACAGGAGAGAAACCATGTCCAGTCACGGCATTACCATCGCCGCGCGTCCCCTGGCGCTCGCGGCCGCCGCAGTGCTTGGCCTGGCGGCCACGGCCCCCGCGTTCGCCGAGACCCCGATGGAGCGCCTGCAGGCGGACGCCCCGAAATCCTGGGGCCAGTGGGGCGACGACGACCAGGTCGGTGCGCTCAACTACCTCGGCGCCGAGCAGGTGAAGAACGGCGCGGCCGCCGTCTCCGGCGGCGAGATCTTCTCGCTGCAGATCCCGATGAGCCACAACTTCGGCCCGGTCTTCCCCGGGCGCATCCCGATGATGCACTACATGGCCCAGGACGAGAGCACCTTCGCCGCGGGCAAGAAGGACCCGCTGCCGGGCGGCGTGAAGTTCTCCGACGACGTCGCCTTCATGTACCTGCAGGGCACCACCCACGTCGACGCCCTGGGCCACGCCTGGTACGGCGAGCGGATCTACGGCGGCGTCTCCGCCGAGACCACCGTGGACGGCCACAGCCACGCGGACGTCGCCGCTATCGGCAAACGCGGCGTGGTGGGCCGGGCGGTGCTGCTCGACGTCGGCCGCCACATGGGCGGCGACGACACCCGCCTGGACAACGACGAGTGCATCACCCTGGCGGACCTGAAGGCCACGGCCGAGGCCCAGGGCACCACCATCGGCAAGCGGGACATCGTCATCGTGCGCACCGGCTCCATGGCCCGCTATTTCGACGAGAAGACCAACAGCGAGTGGGACGCCATGTCGGAGCCGGGCCTGTGCTATAGCCACGAGATGGTGCAGTGGTTCGCCGACATGGAGACCCCGATGATCGCCGCGGACAACCTGGGCGTGGAGAAGGTGGTGCAGGAGATCGACGGCGACACCGTCGTGATCCCGCTCCACGGGGCGCTGATCCGCGACCTCGGTGTCGTCCTCTCCGAGATCTACTGGCTGGAAGGACTCGCCGACGACAGCGCCGAGGACGGGCAGTACACCTTCATGTTCGCCGCGGCACCGCTGCAGGTCGAGGGCGGCACCGGTGCACCGGTGAACCCCATCGCCATCAAGTAGGAGCGAGGGCGGCGGTGCCGAGGCATCGCCGCCCTGCTGGCGGCCCGGGGATCACCGGCCATAAACTCGGGGCGGACCGGCACACCGCCGGCGGACACCAGACAGGAACCCCGGATGCCCGACGTGGAATACCGCACCGACACCCCGGTCACCACTGCCCAGTTCACCGCGCTGCTCAACGCCTCCTCCCTGGGCGAACGACGGCCGGTGGACGACCCGGACTGCATCGCCGGCATGCTCGACAACGCCGACCTCACCGTCTCCGCCTGGGCCGGCGGACGACTCGTGGGCGTCGCCCGCTCGGTGACCGACTTCCATTACGCCTGCTACCTCTCGGACCTCGCGGTCGACCGTGCCTGGCAGGGTCGTGGCATCGGCCGCCGGCTCCTGGCGCTTACCCGCGACGGGCTTGGTCCGCGCTGCCGGGTGTTCCTGATCGCGGCCCCCGGCGCCGACAGCTACTACGAGCATATCGGGCTGACCCGCCAGCCCCGCTGCTGGGTGCTCACCAGGGACGATGCCCTGTCGTCGTGACCCCGCCCCTTGGAAAAGGTACCAAGTGAGCCTATATTCGGGATCACATGAACGGAGGTACGCCATGTCCGCCCACACCGAGGTCCAGCAGCTGGGCGAACTGCTCGGCCTGCCCGATCCCGCCGGCCTGTCCCACCTGAGCCTGTCCGAGGAGCTCGTTCACGGGCTGTCGGTATCGGCGCTGGACCGTCTCGCGCAGGAGATCGCCCCCGGGGACAAGGCGTTCCCGGAGATGATCGTCTCCCGCGCCACCCTCAAGCGGCGCCGGCGGGAAAAACGTCCACTGAGCGCCTACGAGAGCGAAAAGCTCGCACGCACGGCGGGCGTATGGCGCATGGCGCTGGACGTCTACCGCGACGAGGACCACGCCCGGCGCTTCCTCCACCAGCCCCACCCGCTGCTGGAGGGCCGGACGCCGCTGGCACTGGCCGTGGAGAGCAGCGTCGGCGCCGAGGCGGTTGAGCACATCCTCGGGCGGCTCAAGTACGGCTCCGCGGCGTGAGCGTCCAGCGCCTGGACCGGACGCTGAGCGCCTACCGCATCGGCGATCCGGACGGCGACTACCCCATCTACGACGCCACCGGCTCGCGGCGCTACCCCGGGCGCTGGAACACCGCCACCACCCCCGTGATCTACGCCTGCGAGCACTACTCCACCGCCATGCTGGAGAAGCTCGTGCATGCCGGCGGGCTAATGCCCCCGAACCAGCACTTCATCGAGATCACCCTGCCCCACGGGCTGAGCTACGAGATGGTCACCAAGGACGCGCTGCCTGGCTGGGACACCCCCGAGCCCTCCGTGTCCGCCGGGTTCGGTGCGCGCTGGGCCGCCGAGCGCCGCTCCGCGGTCCTGCTGGTGCCCTCGTTCGTCGCCCGGGTGGAGCACAACGTGGTCATCAACCCGGATCACGAGGAGTTCGAACGCATCGGCCACGGCCTGCCGACCCCGGTATGGTGGGACGACCGGCTGTTCGCCGAGTGAGACCGGCCCGCCGCCGGGGCGGCCGACCAGGAGACAGACCATGGACGCATTCATGCAGGCCGCACTGGACGAGGCCCGTCAGGGCTACCGCGAGGGCGGCATCCCCATCGGCTCCGTGCTCGTGCGCGACGGCCGCATCATCGGCCGCGGCCACAACCGCCGGGTCCAGGACGGCAGCGCGATCCGCCACGCCGAGATGGACGCACTGGAGAACGCCGGCCGCCTGCCCGCATCGGCCTACCGCGCCAGCACCCTCTACACCACGCTGTCGCCGTGCCCCATGTGCACCGGCGCCATCCTGCTCTACGGCATCCCCCGGGTGATCATCGGTGAGAACCGGACCTTCACCGGCGAAGAGGCACTGCTGCGCTCACGGGGTGTCACCGTGGAGGTTCTGCAGGAGACGGCGTGCATCGAGCTCATGAGCGCGTTCATCCGCGAGCGCCCCGAGCTCTGGAACGAGGACATCGGCGTGTGAGGCGCGGCCACCTCGACCCGGCGTGACACGGACACGCTTGAATCACGGCCGGGTGGCATCCATCCCTTTCCGGTGAATCCCTCTCGGCCCGTGCCACCGCCACGGGCCCGGGCCCCACGCCAACGGAGGCAGCATGGAATACCGCCAGCTCGGCCGCACCGGCCTCAAGGTCTCGCCGCTCAGCCTGGGGACGATGACCTTCGGCTCCAACTTCATCAACATCGCCGAGGTCGGCCAGGACGGCGCCGACCGCATGGTCGCCCGGGCCTGGGAGGCCGGCATCAACCTGTTCGACACCGCCGACGTCTACTCCTTCGGCGAGTCCGAGGAGATCCTCGGGCGGTCGCTGCGCAACGTCGGCATCGACCGCGACCAGGCCGTGATCGCCACCAAGGTCCGCGGCCCGATGAGCCCCGCCGCGGCCGAAGGCCGGGGCGACCCGAACAACGTCGGACTCTCGCGCAAGCACATCATGGCCGCCTGCGAGGCGAGCCTGCGGCGCCTTGGCACCGACCATATCGACCTCTACCAGGTCCACGGCTGGGACGTACGCACCGATGTCGAGGAGGTCCTGCGCGCCCTCGACGACCTGGTCCGCCAGGGCAAGGTGCTCTACACCGGCTGCTCCAACTGGCCGGCCCGCCACCTGGCCCGGGCGCTGACCCTGGCGGAGGCCCACGGCATGGAGCGCTTCGTCTCCCTGCAGGCGTACTACGCCCTGGTCGGGCGCGAGCTGGAGCACGAGCTGCTGCCGCTGTGCCGGGAGCAGGGCCTCGGGGTGCTGCCGTGGTCGCCCCTGGCCGGGGGCGTGCTCAGCGGCAAGTTCCGCCGGGACAACACCGCCCCGGAGGACGCGCGGCGCAGCGGCTTCGACTTCCCGCCCATCGACCGCGAACGCGTCTGGGATGCGATCGACACGCTGGAGGCCGTCGCCGGCGAGACCGGCAGCACCATCCCCCGCGTCGCCCTCGCCTGGCTGCTGGCACAGCCCGGGGTAAGCAGCGTGATCGTCGGCGCCAAGCGCATGGAGCAGCTCGAGGACAACCTCGAGGCCGCCGAGCTCACCCTCAGCGACGAGCAGATCCGGCGGCTGGACGAGGTCACCCGGCCGGACCCCATCTACCCGGAGTGGATGGTCGAGCGCCAGAACGCCAGCCGCTAGCGTCCGCGAAGCCGGTCACCGGGACCCGGACGGCGTCTCAGGCACGCCGCCGGGTCGCCAGTGACACGCCTGCGCTGGCGACCGCGATGCCCAGCCATCCGGCGGGCGTCACGGCCTCGCCCAGCACGACCCGGGCGATCACGGCAGCCATCGGCGGCACGAAGAAGAACAGTGACGCCACCCGGGCGACCTGTCCCGCCCGGGTCATGGCGAGCAACAGGGTGACCGCGACGAGGGAGTTCCCGATCACGAGATACCCGAGCGCGGCGGCGAACGGCACCGTCCATTCCAGGTGGCCTTCCCCGAGGAAGACCAGGGGGAGACACAGCGCCGCACCGAGGGCGTACTGGATCAGGTTCACGCTGACGGGGTGATGCCCCACGCCGAAGCGTCTCTCGTAGAGCATGGCGGCGACGATCCCCGCCAGCGCCCCCACGGCCAGTGCGACACCGGCAGGGGTCAGGCTCGTGCGGCCGCCACCGGCGAGAATCACCGTCATCGCGCCGGCGAGGCCCAGTACCAGCCCGCACCACTGTCCGGCACGCACACGCTCGCCGACCACCACCGGGGCGAACACCGCCACCAGTATCGGCTGGAGCGAGACGATCAGGGCGACCACGGTGGCGGAGGCCCCGCTATACAGCGACAGGTAGGTCAGCCCGAAGTACACCACCTGCACCAGCACACCCACGACCGCCACGTCGCGCCACTGCTGTGCCCCCCGGGGCAGCGCCGGGCGCAGGATTGCGAACAGCACCGCCATCGCCCCAGCGGCGCAGAGGTAACGCAGCTCCAGCAGCACGAACGGCGACGACGCGTGCAGCGCGACCTTGGCCACGGGGAAACCCGCGGACCAGAGCAGGACGAACACGCAGGGTGCCAGCGCCATCAGCCGCCGGGGATGGGCCGGGACGGCCCCGCTTGTCTCGGCCATGGGTAACGGCCTCCCGATCACTTGCCATAAGGGTCACGGGATTGAAGCACGGGGGATAACGCGCAAAAATTCACCAAATTTGCGTATTATTGTGCAGATATGCACAAATTCGACTGGCAGGATCTCCAGCATTTCCTGGCCCTCGCACACGGCGGCTCGCTCTCGGGCGCTGCCAGGGCGCTGGGCGTTGACCACGCGACGGTCAGCCGCCGCATAGCGGCGCTGGAGGCAGCACTGGACGTCAAGCTCGTCCACCGCCTGCCGCGCAGCGTGCGTCTGACACGGGAGGGCGAGGCCCTGCTCGACCGGGCCGCACTCGCCGAACGCGGCATGGTCCAGCTCGGACACTACCTCGACGCCCGCGCCGGCGCGGCGACTACGGAGGTCCGCGTCAGCGCCTCGCCGGCGGTCGCGACCCGGCTGGTGGCGCCATCCCTGCCGGCGTTTCACCGCGACCATCCGGAGATCACGCTGACGCTGGCTGTCACCCCGGAGATCGCACAGCCGGACCGGGGCGAGGCCGAATTGGCGATCCGGCTCGTCGAGCCCACGGAGGGCGAACTGCTCGCCCGGCGGGCCGGCAGCATGGCATTCGGACTCTACGGCCCCCCGGGCTACGCCGCACGCCCCGGCGCAGAGTGGTCCTTCATCGGCTACGACGACACCTACGAGCACGTCACCCAGCAGCAGTGGCTGCGTTCGGTCGTCGGCAACCGGCCGGTCGTCTTCCGCTCCAGCGATCTGCTCGCGCAGCAGGAGGCAGCGGCGGCCGGCCTCGGCGCGGTATCGCTGCCCCGCTTCATCGGCGACGCGGACGACCGCCTGGTACGGCTGCCCCAGCAGCAGCCGCACCCGTCGGCCCCCATCTGGCTCGTCACCTACCCGGACCTGTTCCGCGCACCGCCCGTGGCCGCGGTCATGACGTTCCTCGCCGGTATCGTCGCCGAGCACTGCCCCCGGGAAGACTGAGGGCCTGGACGGACGACGACGGCTCAGGCGCTCCGCCGTCCGGTCACCAGCCGCACCGCCAGCGCCCCCAGCACGAACCCCATGACGTAGCGCTGCACGGACAGCCATAGCGGCCGGCGCCGCAACCTGGCGGCGAGCGTCGACGCGGACAGCACGATCGCCAGGTTCACCGGCAGGCTGACGGCGATCTGCACCAGCCCCAGGAGCACGCCCTGGGTGAACAGCGGCCCGTACGCCGGCGAGACGAACTGGGGGAACACCGAGAGGTAGAACACCGCGATCTTGGGGTTGAGGGCATTGGTCAGAAAGCCCGTCAGCAACAGCCGCCGGGGGCTTTCCTCCGGCAGCGTCCGGGCCTCGAACGGTGAGCCGGCGCCGGGGCGCACCATCCGCCAGGCGAGATAGAGCAGGTACACCGCACCCAGCCAGCGAACGAGCTCATAGGCAAGGGGCACGGCCAGGAACAGCGCGGTCAGCCCGCCCGCGGCGGCGAGCACGTGGACGAGGAAACCGGCAATCACGCCCAGCAGCGAGAACACGCCCGCGGTCCGCCCCTGACAGATCGAACGGGAAACCAGATAGACCATGTTCGGGCCCGGACTGAGGACCATCACCAGCGCGGCGGCGGCGAAGACCAGGAGCTCCCCCGGTGGGATCATGACACGCCCTCGCGGATACGGCGGTAGTCCAGCCTAACCGGAACCGCGTTCCACGGCGAACGCCGGGCCCCTCGGGGGAATCACGGTGCCCCCTTGCAGAGCGATTATCCCGCCTTCATTTAGTCAATCGGGATGACGGGGCACGGAAAGACGCTTATCAACCCTCGCAGGAGGTGCCCTGTGGACCTGATACGAATTATCTTCGCGATCCTGCTGCCGCCCCTCGGCGTGTTCCTCCAGGTCGGCCTGGGCGGACAGTTCTGGATCAACATCCTGCTCACGATCCTCGGCTACATCCCCGGCATCGTGCACGCGGTCTGGATCATCGCCCGGCGGTGAGCATCGACGCCCGGCCACGGGACGAGGCCGCCGCCCTACGCCGTCTCGAGCGCTTCGCCGTGTTCATGGATACGGCGCTGCCCGTCCCGGGCACATCGTGGCGGATCGGTGCGGACGCCCTGGTCGGGCTGCTGCCGGGGATCGGCGACGGCGTGATGGCCGTGCTGGCGCTCTACCCCGTGTTGGAGGCCCGCCGCCTCGGGGTGAGACGGCGGACACTGGCGCGCATGCTCGCCAACATCGCCGTGGACTTCGCGGTGGGCAGCATCCCGCTGGCGGGCGACGTCTTCGACGCCGGCTTCCGCGCCAACCGCCGCAACGTCGACCTGCTCCGCCGGACACTGGCGGCGTGGCGCCGCGAATGAACGCTCGGGCGCGGACACCCGGGTCCGCTATCATGGCGCGGCAGCACACGCGAACGGAGGAGACCATGGCCGCCACCGCCGAGGAGATCATCCACGCCCTGTCCCTGGAGCCCCACGTGGAAGGCGGCTACTACCGGCGGACCTACCAGGCGGATGCCCAGCCGCGGGTGCTCACACCGGGGGGCGAGCGCCACGCCATGACCTCCATCCACTACCTGCTCACCGCCGCCGCCCCGGTCGGCCACTTCCACCGCAACCGCTCGGACATCGTGCACTACTTCCACATGGGTGATCCGGTCCGCTATCACCTCATCCACCGGGACGGACGCCTGGAGCAGGTGGACCTGGGTCACGGCCTGGCCACCGGGCAGTGCCTGCAGCTCACCGTCCCCGGGGGGGTGTGGAAGGCCTCCGAGCTGCTCGCCGGCGGACACGGTTACGGGCTCATCAGCGAGGCGGTATCCCCGGGCTTCGACTTCGCGGACATGACCCTGGCCGAACGCGACACCCTCGCCGCCGCCCACCCGGAGCACGCGGCGCTGATCCACCGGCTTACCCGGGAGTAACGACCGTGGCAGCCGCGCAACGCGGCCCCCGGCAGTGATAGACCCCGCCCGGCGGCAGGTTACGCCAGACCGGCTCGAACGCCACCGTGCGGAAGAACCGACGGTAGAGACCGTAGTACACCCACGGCATCACCGTGATCTGGCTCACCCAGGGACCACCCCGCTCGGCCAGAACGGCGAACACCCGCTCGCGCAGCGCCGGCGGCAGGCTCGGCGTCGGCAGCCCGCTGAGAACGCCGTCGAGCCGGGATATGCCCCGTTCGTGCAGCAGCGCCTCCAGGTCGGCGACGTCGGCGACCACCACTTCCGCCCGGGGGGCGGCCTGGGCGGCGAGTGCAGCGAAGTCCGGATCGCGTTCCACGGCGATGAGACGGCTGTCCGGGTGCATGCGCGCCGCGGCGGCACGGGTGATGCTGCCGGTACCCGCACCGAGCTCGAGCAGCCACTGTGGCCGCCCCGGGTCCACCCCCCGGCAGGTCGCCGCGGCCAGGTGCCGGCTGGACGGCGCGAACGACGCCACCCGCCGGCCCTGCTGGAGATACTTGCGCAGGTACAGCCGCCGCTCTCCCCTGCGCCCCTCCACCACGCGTGCATGCATCCGCGTCATCGTGCCTCCACTGGTACCCACCCCGACACGGGGCCTGTCGGCGCAGGCTAGCGGCGGGGCACTACACGGGCACGACAGCCGGATTACAGCAAGTCGACGCCGGGCAGCACGCCGGGCACGGCCAGCACCCCGAGGACCACGAACAGCCCCGCCGCCACGCCGTGGACCAGGCGCATCGGCAAGCGGTTGGCGGCGACCCCGCCCATGAACACCACCGGCACGTTGGCCGCGAGCATGCCCACGGTGGTGCCCGCCACCACCGCCCAGAGCGGGTCGTAGCGCGCGGCGAGCACCACCGTCGCGATCTGGGTCTTGTCCCCGATCTCCACCAGGAAGAAGGCGATCAGCGTGGTGAGAAACGCACCGTAGGGATAGCGCGCCGCCGCATCGTCGTCATCGTCGGGCACCAGCAGCCACAGCCCCATGGCGACGAACGAGACCGCCACCAGCCACTGCTGCACCGCCGGCGGCACCAGTGCGGCGACCCAGGCGCCGGCGACACCGGCCGCGGCGTGGTTGGCCAGGGTGGCGACGAGGATGGCGGCGACGATCGTCCCGGGGCGGCGGAACCGCGCAGCGAGCACCAGGGCCAGTAGCTGGGTCTTGTCGCCGATCTCCGCCAGGGCGACGGAGACGGTCGAGATCAGAAAGGCTTCCAACGGGGATCCTTCGGGGGCGGGCCTCACGGACACGATGACACACTGCATCCGCCCGCCCCGGTCCGGATGCCGCGTGTCAAAGGTCTCGTCAGGCACCTACCGGTGCTGCCCGCGCCACGATCCATTGAGGGATCAAATCTGTTGACGCGCGCCCCGCGGCCACCGGCCCCGGGCGACTACTCCCCAAAGACGGCTCGGAGTGTATCGGCTGCCGCGGCCCGGGTCCAGCCGGCGGGCTGTCATGCGCATGCAATCCGCAACGCCTACAACTGGCGTGCCCGCAACCGGCAGCGGCACCCTTTCCCAGCAGGCAGTACTGGCTCTTATGCGAAACATCACGATTCGCGCAAGACTCTGGCTCACCCTGGCGGTCCTCGTCGGGGCGATCGCCGCGGTCTCGCTCACCGGCTTCTGGCAGATCTCCCGGCTGGACGCGGCGGTCACCGCCGTCGCCGACCGGGCACTGGCCCGTGTACGCGACGCCCAGCAGGTCCGCAGCGCGATCACCGCGATCGAGCGCGCGGAAAAGGGCGCGCTGCTGGCCCGGGCATCGCTGGACATCCCCGGTGCCAAGGCCTACTTCGCCGAGGCGAAGCAGGCGTTCGAGACCCTGGATACGCTGATCGCCCGACTCGACTCCCTGACCACCGGCGCCGGACAGAGCGAACGCCTGGCGAGCTTCCGCAAGACCCTGACGCGTTACCGCGAGCTCCACGGCCGGCTCAAGGACAACGCGGACAAGGGGCTGGTACAGCCGGCAATCAAGCTCAGCGAGAGCGAAGGGGACGCACTGCTGGAGAGCGCCCACGAGACGCTCGGCACTTACATCGACGGCGTCGACGCCGCCGCCGCGCAGGCCCGCTCCCGCGCGGTGGACGGTGCCCACGCGGCACGGCTGTGGATCGCCGGCGTCGCCTCCCTGGCGGTGCTCACCGGGCTGCTGCTCACCGCCCTGCTCGCGAGCCACATCCGCCGGGGTCTGGACCGGGTGGTCGCGACGGCGGATGCCGTTGCCGGCGGCGACCTCACCGCGCGGGTGGCGTGGCCGCGCAACGACGAGATCGGCCGCATGAGCCGGGCACTGGAGCGCAGCTTCGCCGAGTTCGCCGGCTCGGTGGACGCCATTCGCGCCGCCGACAGCGCCCTGGGCGAGGCCGCCGACGCCCTCTACCGGCGCAGCAACGAGACCCTGGACGGGGCCCGGCAGCAGGACGAGCGCCTGGAGGAGGCGGTCACCGCGGCCACCCAGAGCGCCGGCGCGGTCGAGGAGGTCGCCGCCGCGGCGAGCGAGGCCGACGACACCACCGCCGACGTCGACGCCCGTATCCGCGACGGCCGCGGGCGGCTGGAGGCCGGGCTGGCGGGGGTGCGCGCCGCGGAGCGGGACCTCGGCGAGACCGCCGAACGGCTGGAGGCGCTCAACGGCCACTGCGAGACCATCGGCGAGGTGGTCGAGGTCATCGACAGCATCGCCCGTCAGACCAACCTGCTGGCGCTGAACGCCGCGATCGAGGCGGCCGGGGCGGGCAGCGCCGGCGAAGGCTTCGCCGTAGTGGCCGAGGAAGTCCGGGCTCTCGCCCAGCGCAGCAGCCAGTCCACCGATAATATCCAGACCAGCGTCACCGAGCTCCAGCGCCTCGCCAACGAGAGCCGCGAGGCGATGGCGCACAGCCTGAGCTCCGCCCAGGCGGCGCGGGAGGAGACCGGCCACGCCAACGAGGCGTTCGGCGACATCGCCACCGGCGCCCGGCACATCCGTGAGCACACCGAGCGCATCGCCACCGCCTCCGAGGAGCAGACCCGGGTGGGCGCGGAGCTGCGCCGCCAGCTCGAGGCGGTGAGCGGGATCGCAACCCAGACCACATCGAGCAGCGAGGCCAACGCCGAGGTCGCCGAGTCCCTGCGCACGCAGGCCGCGGAGCTCGCCCGCCGCGTGGAGCGCTTCCGCACGGCCTGACCACCGCCTCACCCGCCTACAGCTGGAAGCGCGCCGCCACCGTCTCCAGATCGCCGGCGATCCGGGCGAGCTCGTCGCTCGCCCCGGTGACCTGCGTCATCGAGGTCGCGCTGCTGGTGGCCACCTCGCTGACGCCGGCGATGTTGCGGTTGATCTCCTCGGACACCGAGGTCTGCTCCTCGGTCGCGGTGGCGATCTGCGCGGTAAGGTCCGCGATCTGCTCGATCCCGCCGATGATCGTCTCCAGCGCGTGCTCGGCCTCATGGGCCCGACTCTGGGCGACCCCGGTGCGCTCATGGCTGCTCTCGATGGCCTCGACCACGGTCCGGCTGCTCTCCTGGACCTGGGTGACGATGCCCCGGATGCGTTCGGTCGAGCGCTGGGTCTCGCCCGCCAGCGAGCGGACCTCCTCGGCCACCACGGCGAAGCCGCGGCCGGCGGTACCGGCACGCGCCGCCTCGATCGCGGCGTTCAGCGCCAGCAGATTGGTCTGATCGGCGACGCTGGTGATCACCTCCACCACCTCGCCAATGTCGCCGGCGTGGCGCTCCAGGGCCTGGATGGCCTCGTTGGCGCGGTTCATGGAGGCGGCGACGCCGGAGACCGCCTCGCCGTTCGCCGTGATGGTCCCGCGACCGGCGTCGGCATCGCGACTCAGCGTCCTCGCGGTCTCCGCGGACTCCGTGGCGTGCCGCGCGATCTCCTGGACGGACGACGCCATCTCGTTCATCGCCGAGGCCGCCTGATCCGTGTCGCCGCGCTGGCGCTGGATGCCGCCCTGGGTCTCCGAGGCCACCGAGGAGAGCTCCTCCGCCGACGAGGATACCCTCGAGGAGGACTCCTTGAGCCGGGCGAGCATGGCCCCGAGGTCGACGCGCAGTGCCTCGGCGGTACCGGCCACCCGTCCGACCTCGTCGCTCGAACTCACCGCCACGGGCTGGCGGAAATCCCCGTCGCCGATGCGGTCGAGGTCCGCGACCAGCGTCTTGAGCGGACGGGTCACCGTGCGCCGCAGCAGCCAGCGCAACGCCAGGGCGCTGACGATGATGGCCAGCAGCATACCGCCGAGCCCGATCCGCAACGCCGTGCTGGCGGCGGCACGGTGCTCCACGGCCTTCTCCCCGGCGCGGGCCTCGATAGCGGCGACCAGGTCGTCGAGGGCCTGGCGCACGGGCGTGGTCATCCCTGACAGCTCCCGGTCCACACCGGCAACCGCGAAACCGTTCGCGGCGAGACGCTGCCGGCCATCGCGGATCCGGGTCACCATCTGCCCGTGCGCCCGTTCGAACGCACCGATGGCCGCGAGCACCTTCGAGTTCTCGAACTGCGCCTTCAGCTCCCCGACGTTCTTGTCGACCCCGGCACGGGCCTGCTCGTAGCGCTGCCAGTAATCCTGGCGTCCGTCGGGATCGCGGCCGCGCAGGAGATAATTCTTCCAGGCGAGGGTCTGGTTGGCGAAGCGCCGCTGCAGGTCCGCGGTATCCGACATGCGCGCACTGAGCTGCGCCTGGAGGTGACTGAAGCCGGTAACCGACTCCCACGTGCGCATCACCGCGAACGAGGCCCCGGCCACGATCAGCAGCACGCCCACCGCGACCGCCGCCAGCACCTTGGCCTCGACGCTGTTGAATCGATTCAAAGCCTTTTCTCCCACCTTGTAACCTCACGTGACAACCGCGCCCCGCGCCTTCCGTCGATTCGGCACACCGCGCGGCCCCGGCGGACACGGTGGTGGCCGGTCGACGCGGGATAAGCGGTTTGCGTGCCCTGCGGGAGGGAGCCGGGATGACGCGGCATCCCCGGTCGCCGCCGGACGGGCGCTGTCACACCCGGGCGGCGAGGGGAATTATTATTCAAAATGTGAACTGCTTAACAACTACCTCGGAATAGGTAGCCGTTCTCCCCGATACCCGGAATCAGGCCCCGCGGGAGCCGGCGGCATCGTCCAACGGCGCCACTGCACCGGGCACTTCCCCTTCCGGCTGGCGCCGACGGTCCACGAACAGGCTGTTGCCCGGCTCGCGCTTGGCGCAGTGCTTGATCTCGGCGAGCACCGTGGCGATCTGGTAGTGGCTGGTGAAGCGGCGGTCCAGCACGGGGACAGCAGCGAGGGAGATGGAGAGCAGCGGGAAACGCTGCGGACAGCCCTGGCGGTCACGGGTCTCGATACCCCCGCGCTCACGCTCCCGGGCGTCGTAGAGCGCCGGCGCGTGGGCGGCGAAGTCCTCCAGCAGCGCCCGGCAGCGGGGCTCCCAGTCGCTGCCGCGAAGCAGCAGCACGAAGTCGTCGCCGCCGACGTGACCGGCGAAATCCCCGGCATGGAGCCGCGCCTGGAGGATGCGGGCGGTGGCGAGGATGGCCTCGTCGCCACGCTGGTAGCCGTAGAAGTCGTTGTAGGCCTTGAAGTGATCGAGATCCGCGTGGACAACGGTGAACGGCGTGCCCGCAGCGAGCAGGGCATCGATATGCTGCTCGATGCGCACGTTGCCGGGCAGGCCGGTCAGCGGGTTGGCATGGCGGGCGCTGTGGACCTGGAGGTCGGTGATCCGGCGCAGCAGGTCGAAGACGCTGCCCACGCCCAGGTAGAGCCCGTCGGGATCGGTGATGAGGATGGCCTCGTCGGCGTCGTCGGCCTCGGTCACCCGGCGGCTCAGCGCCTCAAGGGGCAGGTCACCGGGGACGGTGACCGTGGAGGACTCGACGAAGCCCGTTACCTCGCGCCCGGCGAACAGGGCATGCCCGTAGTTGTGGGCCAGCCGCGAGAGCAGGGTGTCCCGGCGCACGATGCCCACGGCCCGACCGTCCCTGCCCACCAGCGGGACACAGCGCAGGTCAGGCTCCGCGCGGAAACGCGCCGCCACCTCGGCGACGCTGGCCGTGGGCTCCGCGGGGACGACCTCGCGCGCGAGTAGCCGCGCGGTCGGCCGCTGGACGGCAGCACCGGGCACACCGCCGGCATCCCCGCCGGGCATGGGCTGATCCACGGTGAGCGGGCGCTCCGCCGGCCGGCCGAAGAGATAGCCCTGTGAGTGGGTCATGCCCAGCGCGCGCAGCGCCGTGTACTCCGCCTCGGTCTCGATGCCCTCGACGATGACCCGCGTGCCCATGCGCCGGGCCATGTCCAGCACCGAGCGCACCACCTCGCGCTTGCCGGCATCGGACTCGACGCCGCTGGCGAAGTGGCGGTCGATCTTGACGTAGTCGGGACGCAGCTCCGACCAGTGGCGCAGGCCCGCGTAGCCGGCACCGAGGTCGTCCAGGGCGACGGCGAAACCCATCGAACGGTAGTGGTCCACGGCGTGGCGGACGATGGCGTAGTCGTGGATGGGAAACTGCTCGGTGATCTCGATGACGACCCGCTCCGGGGCGACCCCGGCGCGCTCCAGGAAGCGCAGGGTCTCGCCGGTGGGATGGTCGCTGGCGACCACCGCGTCCGGGGTGACGTTGAGGAACAGCCGCCCGGGGCAGCCCGCCCGGCCGAAGGCCTCAATGGCGACTTCACGGCAGAGCAGGTCCAGCTCCACCAGCCGGCCCTCGCGGGCGGCGGCGTCGAAGAGCTTGAGCGGCGAGTGCAACGGCCCGGACGACGGCCCGCGGATGAGCGCCTCGTGCCCCCAGAGCCCGCCCGAAGGGCAGGTAAGGATCGGCTGGAACAGTGCAGTAAGCGCCCGGGCGGAGAATATCGCGTCCAGGCTTTCGCGTTCGATCATGATGTGCCCGCTGAAACCCCGCTCGTCAGCGTAGTCACCGCGCGTGACACGGCGGTGACAGCGCGGGTGCTCACAACGCCCGCTCTAGGCGGTGCAGCGGCGCACCGAGGGTGGCGTAGTCCCGTGGCCGGCAGGTGAGCACCAGCACCTGGTGGCGTTCCGCGGCCCGGGCTAGGGCCAGCTTCATCGCCTCGAAGCGGTGTTCGTCGGCGAAGGCCAGGGCGTCGTCCAGGACCACCGGCACCGGCTCGCCGCGCTCGGCGACCAGATCGGCGAAGGCCAGGCGCACGAGGATGGCGAGCTGCTCGCGGGTGCCCAGGCTCAGGTCGTCGAAGGCCTCTTCCCGGCCGCCGCGGCGCACACCGGTGAGGGTCAGCGTGTCGTCAAGCACGAGCTCGGCGTCCGGCATCAGCATGCGCAGGTACGGTGCCAGGCGCTCCATCACCGGACCGAGGAAGGTCCGGCGGGCCTCGCTCGCCGCGGCCTCCAGCTCGTCGGCGACCAGCTTCACCGCCCCCGCCTCGCGGTGCAGGCGCTCCCGCTCCCGCTGGGCCTCCGCCAGTGCCGTGTCCAGCTCGACCCGGCGCTCGCCCAGACCCTGCTGCCCCAGCGCCTCCAGCCGCACCTGGAGATCGCGCACGCTGCGCTCGGCGCGTTCGCGCTCCTCGCGCGCCCGGCTCACCGCGGCCTCGGCGGTTTTGAGCTGCAGGGCCACCGTCTCCGGGTCCTCGGCGGCAATGGCGGCATCGGCACGGGCGAGGTCGTCGCGGGCGGTCTCCAGGGCCTGGCGGGCGGCGGCCAGGGCGGCATAGAGGGCGTCGTCGTCCCGGCCCGCGCGCGCCTCCGCCAGGGCGGCGGCGAGCTGGTCCCGGCGCCGGGCCTGCTGGTCACGCTCGGTACGCGCGGCCACCCGGGCCTCACGGCAATCGGCGAGCGCGTCACGGCACTCACCGTGCCGCTGGCCGGAGTCCGCGTGCTCGCGCTCCCGGGCCTCCCGAGCCTCGCGCCGCGCCGGCAGCGCCGCCGCGGCACTCTCCAGGTCCACCCCGTCGTCAGCCGCCGGCAGGGCCTCGATGCGCTCCGCGGTCGCCTGCACGCGCTCACGCAGGGCCGCCACGCCGTCCCGGGCGTGCGCTGCGGCGACCTTCTCGCTCGCCGCAGCATCCGCGTGGGCACGCTCGCGGCGCTGGAGCGCGGCCTCCGCATCCGCCGCGGTGTCCACGCCGAGGCGGGACGCCACCCCGCGCCGGGCCTCGCGGGCCTCGTCCCGGGCCTCCCGCGCCGACGTCAGGTCCACCCCGCCGGGACTCACACGCACGGTGCCGATCCCCTCGAGGGCGAGCACGCCCTCGCCGGTCAGCCGCCACTGCCCCTCGGCAACGGGCTCCGCGGCACCGCTGACCGACACGGGCACGGCGACCTCGGCGTCCACCCGGGTGGCACCGGCCTCCAGCCGCGCCTCGGCCCGGGCCAGGCGATCCTCGATACCGCGCAGTTCGTCCACGTCCCCGCGCTGGATAGCGACGTCCGCCACCGACGCCCGTGCCTGCCGGGCGGCCTCCAGCGCCTCCTCCGCCCGGGCGAGGGCCTCGCGGTCGGCACGCAGGCGCTGCTCGCCGTCCAGGCGCTCGCGGGCCCGCGCGGCCTCCTCCTCCGCCCGGCGTGCCGCACTCACGGCCCCGGCAGCGGTTTCGTGGGCGGCGCGGGCCTCGGCCTCCGCGGCCTCGGCACGGCTCACGCGGGCATCCGCGTCCGCCAGCGCGGTGTCCGCGGCGGTCAGGGTCTGCTCCAGCCCGGCGAGCGCACGGATATCCTTCTGGCGCTCCGTCCAGTCCCTCTCGCGCTGCTGGTGCTCGGCCTCGGCGACGCGCACGGCACCGGCGAGGCGTTCGCGCTCGGCACGCCTGGCCTCCAGTCGCTGGTGGGCGGCCCGGGCGGCATCGAGGCGGCGCTGGCGCTCGGCGGCGGCGTCCGGGTCGTCCAGCGCGGCGAGCTCCTCGCGCTCTCGGGCGAGCCGGTTCACGGCCTCGTCGAACTCGGCGAGCTGGCCGTCCACCTCGGCCAGCTCCGTGGACAGGGTCTCCACCCGGGCGTCGGCATCCTTGAGGGCCTTCCCCGGGCGCCCGGTGGACGTCCAGAAGCGGCCCCGCTCGGTGGCGAAATGGCGGAGCAGGCGCTGGCCGGTGGCCCCGCCGAGGACGTCGCCGACCTCCGCCTCCAGTACCGCGCCGAGGGAGCGGCGCGCGCTCTCGGCGGGATCGACGGCATGGAAGGTGGTGCCCTGGGTCACCCAGAGCAGACCCCAGACGCCCTGATGGCGGGCGTCGGTGGCACCGCGGCCCGGGCGCTCGAAGCCGAGCAGCGACTGCAGCGCCTCCTCCGCCGCATCGCCCTCCCAACGGCCGCCCGGCCCCTCCAGGCGGGCACCGGCGCCCTGGCAGAAGCGCTTCCAGAGTCGGTACTCGTCGCCGCCGCAGGTGAAGGTCAGGGTCACCTCCGGGCCCACACGATGACCGTAGGGCTGGAGCTCCGAGGCCGCCCGGCCGCTCAGCCCGTGCCGGTCGAACAGTGCCACGCGCAGGGCCTGGAGCACGGTGGACTTGCCCGCCTCGTTGTCGCCGCCGAGCACGTTGAGGCCGCCCTCCAGGGGCCCGATCTCCAGCGGCGCCACCAGGCGGCGGAAATTCTCGATGCGCAGGTGCCGGATCTCCAATGCGTCCCTCCCTGACGGAGCGCGTCAGTGCAACTCGCGGTAGGCGGCGTAGAGGCGCTGCACGGCCTCCGCGGCATGTGGCTCGCCGGCGGCCTGGCGCTCGCGCAGCGCGGCCAGCGCATCGGCGACGAAGCCGCTGCCCTCGAAGGCGGCGAGGTCCGCCTCGGTGGCCTCCGGGCGCAGCGCGGCGTCGTCCCACTCCAGGTACGCCAGCCGCGCCTGCCAGCGCTCCAGGAGCTCATCCAGCGCGGAGCGGGTCGCGAGATCGACACCGCCGGCGAGCGCGAGACGGAGGACATGGCGCTCCAGCGGCGCGGACAGGCCAGTAAGGCGGTCCTCGAGGGCCTGCAGGGCGCCCTCGCCGGTGAGGTCCTGCTGCCACTCGTGCCAGTGGTAGTGGCTCGTGGCCAGGGGCGTGACCGCCGGCGCGTCACCGCCCGACAGATCCACCCGCAGGACATGCCCCGGGTCGCGGCTGCGGAAGCTGTCCGTCTCCGGGGTGCCGGAATACCAGGTGCGCTCGGCGATCTCCAGGGTCCCGTGCCAGTCGCCGAGGGCCAGGTAGTCCAGGCCGGCGGTCACGGCGCGGTCCTCGGCGATGGGATTGTGGGCCTCCGCGGCCTCCGGCAGGCGGTTGCGCAGGCTGCCATGGGCGAGGCCGACCCGCACCGCACCCCCCGGGGTCGCCGCGGTGTCGAACCACTCGGTGACGTCGCCGGGCTCGTGGCGGCGCCGCAGCGGGGCGGGCAGCACGGCCAGACGGCCGTCGGCGAGGACCAGCGGCTCCGGGGTCAGGGCGGCGTGGACGTTATCCGGCCGGCAGCCGAGGCGCTCGATGCGCGTCCACACGCTCTCGGCGAGGGCAGCGTCGTGGTTGCCGGGCAGCAGCACCCACGGCCCGGGCCACTCGGCCATGGCCTCCATGGTCCGGCGCAGGGCGGCATCGGGCAGGGTCTGGCTGTCGAAGACGTCGCCGGCGACGAGCACGGCGTCGGCCCGGTGCTCGGCGGCCAGCACGGCGATGCGTCGGATCACGGCGTAGCGCTGCTCGCGCAGCAGTGCCCCGGCGTCGCCGGCGATCCGGCCAAAGCCCTTGCCGATCTGCCAGTCGGCGGTATGGAGTAGACGCAAGCGGCGGTCCTCCTGTTCACCATCCCGGCGTCACGCATCGGCCACAGGCGGGCACCTGCCGTGCCGCCGGGAAAAAAGTGCGGCCCGGCGAACCGGGCCGAAACAAGGGTAATCGGCATCGTGCCGACTTTACAGGAGGGAAAGATTGACACCGGGCTCCGGGCACCTCCCTGTGCCCGTCCCCGGCGACGGCTTGCGCCGCCGTGCGCATCTCACTTCCAGCGTCCTACAATGGCTGACAACACCCAGGACGAAGAGGTTCCCGTTCCATGCCGGAGACCCGCAGAAACGTGCTCGGCACCTCACTCGATGCCTGCTGCAGCGACCCCGTCACGGGCTTCTACCGCGACGGCTACTGCCGCGTCGGCGCCGACGACGCGGGCGTTCACGCGGTGTGCGCCACCCTCACCGACGAATTCCTCGACTTCAGCGCCCGCCGCGGCAACGACCTGTCCACGCCCCGGCCGGAGTTCGGCTTCGATGGGCTGTCGGCCGGCGACCAGTGGTGCCTGTGCGCGGCACGCTGGCTGGAGGCCCACGAGGCCGGCTGCGCCCCGCGGGTACGGCTGCTCGCCAGCGACGAGGCCGCCCTGGAGGTGGTGGCGCTGGAGACCCTCAAGCCCTACGCGCTGGACCTGTCGTGATGGAGGTCTGGTTCAGCCACGGCCAGGAGAGCGGCCCGTGGGGCTTGAAGATCACCCGGCTGGCGGAGGTCGCCCGGGCCGCCGGCGCGGGCGTGACCAGCATCGACTACCGCCACACCCGGGACCCGGACGAGCGCGTGCGCCACCTCCTCGCGCAGCCGCGTCCGCGGGGCCCGCTGGTCCTGGTAGGCTCGAGTATGGGCGGCTATGTGGCCGCCGCGGCGAGCGCCGCGCTCCGGCCGGCGGGGCTGTTCCTGATGGCGCCGGCGTTCTACCTGCCAGGCTACGAGGGAGACGTCACGCCCCACGCCGGCGACGTGGAGGTGGTGCACGGCTGGCGCGACGAGCTGATCCCGCCGGCGCACAGCGTGCGCTACACCGGGGCCTGCCGGGGGCGGCTGCACGTGCTCGACGGCGACCACGGCCTCTCGGAGGTGATCGACGACATCGCCGCGCTGTTCGGGCGGTTTCTCGACCGGGTGGGCACCGCGGCCACGCCGTGACGCCCCGGCCTCAGGCGCCGTCCAGGGCCGCCTCCACGGCGGCGCGGCGGGGTATCGGCGCCACCGCGCCCCGCCCCAGCGTGGACAGCGCCGCGGCGACGTTGGCGTACCGGGCCGCCGCCTCCGGCCGGGCCCCGCGCACGATCCCGGCGAGGAACGCCCCGTCGAAGGCATCGCCGGCGCCGGCGGCGTCCACCTGTGCCACGGGATGCGCCGGGCAGTGCACGCGCTCGCCGTCCGCGGCGACCAGCACCCCCTCGCGCCCCATTTTCAGGGCCACGACGCGGGGCCCGAGCCCCGCGTAGAAGTCCACCACCGCATCGGGGTCCGTCAGCCCGGTAAGCCGGCGCGCGTCCTCCAGGCCCGGCAGGGCGATGTCCGCCTCGCGCATGGCGGCATGGATCACCGCACGGGCCCGGGCGAGCGGCCAGAGCTTGAGGCGCAGGTTGGTGTCGTAGCTCACCGTCACGCCGGCCTCGCGCGCCGCCGCCATGGCCGCGAACACGGCGTCACAGGCCTTGGAGCTGATGGCCTGGCTGATGCCCGAGACGTGCAGCACCCTGGCGGCACGGATGTAGTCGAGGGGCAGGTCGTCCGGGCCCAGCCGGCTGGCCGCCGAACCCTGGCGGAGGTAGCTGAACACGTGCTCACCGTCGCGGTAACGGATGAAATAGACGCCGGTGTGCGCATCCCGGTCCACGGCCACCGCACTGGCGTCCACGCCCTCCGCCGCCCACAGATCGAGGAACGCCCGCCCGAAGCCGTCGTCGCCGAGGGCGGTGAGATACCCGACCGCGGCCTCCTGGCGCGCCGCGGCGATCGCGCAGTTCGAGGTATCACCGCCGTAACCCTGGAGGAACCACGTCCCGCCGTCGCCGGGACGCTCGCTGAGCTCCAGCAGCGGCTCGCCGAGACAGACGATGTCCACCATGGCGCGTCAGCCGCCGCCAACGGCTGACGCCGCCCGGCGCTGGCCCTTCACCCGATCGTCAACGGTCATTGGAACCACTCCCCTCGCTGCACCCCCGGACCGGCCAGAGCGCCGGCGCCGGGTATCCATAATATGGACAAAAAGCCCGGATATTAAGACCATAGGCAGCATCAGGACGGGCCGTCAAACCGGCAACAGGAACGACACCGGATGACCGCAGCCGGACAACAGGACAGTGCTTCCGCGACGCGGGGGGCGGCGACCTTCGTCAAGGGGCTACGCCTGCTCCAGACCATCGCGGCACTACCCGGACCCGCACGCCTGAAGGACATCCAGCGGGCGGGCGCGCTTCCGCGGGCGACGCTGTACCGCCTGCTCGGCGCCCTCGAGGGCGAGCGTTTCGTCGTCCGCGACCCGCTCCACGGCGGCTACCTCCTCGGCCCCGAGCTCGCCCGGCTCGGCTACCAGAGCCGTATCCAGAACGATCTGCCGCGCGGCGCCCGCGAGGCACTGGTGGCGATCCGCGACGCCACCGGCGAGACCGTGCACCTGGCGGTGCCCCGGGGCGACGTGATGGTCTACGTGGACAAGGTCGAGTCCCTGGCCTCGGTGCGCATGGCGTCCATGGTGGGCAATCAGGTGCACATGCACGCCTCCGCCGTGGGCAAGGCCTTCCTCGCCGCACTGGCACCGGAGGCCCTCGATCGCTACGCCGGACGGCTCGCCCTGGAGCCAATGACCGCCAACACCGTGACCGGCCTGCCGGCGCTGCGGGCGGCGCTGGAAACGGTGCGGGCGCAGGGCTATGCCGTCGACGACGAGGAGAACGAGCCCGGCATCGTGTGCTTCGGCCGGGCGCTCTACGGCGTGGACGGGCAGCCCATCGCCTCGGTCAGCGTGAGCGTGCCCCGCTACCGGCTCGGCGACGACTGGGCACACCGCTATGCCGGGCCGATACGTACCGCCTGCGAGGCGGCCGGCCTGCTGATGTCACCACCCGGCCACGACGACGGGCCCGGGCGGCCCGGGTAACGACGGGCACGGCCGGGGCCCCTCAGGAGACGGTCATGGATCCACGCTTTCAGGACGCACTCGCCGAACGCCCGCTGGTGGCCATCCTGCGCGGCATCACGCCGGACGAATGCGAGTCGGTCGCCGACGCGCTGATCGACGCCGGCTTCGGCATGCTCGAGGTCACCCTCAACTCCCCGCAGCCATGGGAGAGCCTGCGCCGGCTGCGCGCCCACTGCCCGGTTCAGACCCTGGTGGGCGCGGGGACGGTACTCGACACCGGCTCGGTCACCCGCCTCGCCTCGATGGCACTGCCGCTAATGGTCACCCCGAACACCGACCCGGCGGTGATCGACGCCGCCTCGCGCGAGGGGCTGACCAGCCTGATCGGCTGCATGACGCCCACCGAGGCGCTGCTCGCCGCGCGCCACGGCGCCTCGGCGCTCAAGCTCTTCCCCGCCGCGCGCCTGGGCCCGGGCTATCTCCGGGACGTGCGTGCGGTGCTGCCCCCGGCGCTGCCGGTGTTCGTGGTCGGTGGGGTCAACGCGCAGAACCTGGCCAACTTCCATGCCGCCGGGGCGGCAGGTTACGGCATCGGCGGGGACGTCTATCGCGCCGGGCGCCCGGCAGTGGAGGTGGGTGCCGCCGCCCGGGACATCGTCACCGAATACCGGCGCGTCAGGGGAGAGGGGCAATGAGCGGGCGGATCATCGTCGTCGACTGGGGCACCACCGCGTTCCGCGCCTACCTGGTGGACGCGGACAGCGGTGCGTGTCTCGAGCGGATCGCCGCGGGCCGGGGCATGCGCGAGCTCGCCGGCGGGTCCTTCGCCGACTACTGCCGCGAACGCCTCGGCGACTGGCGCGAGGACGGCGCCGTACCCGTCTACCTCGCCGGCATGGTGGGCGCGCGCCAGGGCTGGCACGAGGCCCCGCAGCCGGCGCTGCCGGTCACCGCCGGCGACCTCGCCGACGGACTGACCGCCGCCCCCGGGCTCGACAACACCTGGCTGGTGCCCGGCGTGCGCGTGCACGGCGACGGCGGCCACGTGGACGTGATGCGTGGCGAGGAGGTCCAGATCATCGGCGCGCTGGCGCTGGCGGCGCGCGGCGACGCGACGCTCTGCCTGCCGGGCACCCACAGCAAGTGGGCCCGCGTCGACGACGGCACGCTCCGCCACTTCGCAACGGTAATGACCGGCGAGCTGTTCGAGGCGGTGACCCGGCACACGATCGTCGGCGCGCCCGCGGCGGACAGCGACACCCCCGACGACGACGCCTTCCGTCTGGGCCTCACGGAATCCGGGCGTCGCGGCGGCCTCGGGCACCAGCTCTTTACCGCCCGCAGCCGCTGGCTCTACGGCGGGCTCGCCGCCACCGGCATCCGCGACTACGTCTCGGGACTGCTCATCGGTCACGAGATCCTGGGCATGCGCGGGCTCTACGCCCCCGACGAGGTGGTGCTGGTCGCGGACGGACACCTGCGGCCACGCTACGAGGCCGCGTTCGGGCACTTCGGTCTCAGCGTCCGCCCCGTCGCAGCGGCGGACGCCAGCCTCGCCGGCGTGCTCGCCCTCGCCCGGCGGCACCCGCACGTGGGCGGGGCGGGGTGAGCGCGGGGGACGGGCGCCCCCTCAGCGCCGGGTCAACTTGAGCTCGATGCGCCGGTTGCGCGCCATCGCCTCCGGCGAATCCCCCTCGGTCAGCGGCTGGTACTCGCCGTAACCCGCCGCCGCGAGGCGCTCCGCGGGGATGCCCTGATCGATCAGGAAGTGGACGATGTTGGTCGCCCGCGCGGTGGACAGCTCCCAGTTGGAGGGGAAGCGCTCGGTGTTGATGGGCCTGCGGTCGGTATGGCCCTCCACCTGCAGCACCCAGGGGATGTCCCCGGGGATGCGCTGCGCCACCTGCTTGAGCACGTCCGCGAGCTGGCGCAGCTTGTCCTGTCCGTCCGCCCCGATCTGCGCCGAGCCGCTGTCGAAGAACAGCTCCGACTGGAACATGAAGCGGTCGCCGACGATCCGGATCTGCTGGATGTCGCCGAGGACCTCGCGCAGCCGTCCGAAGAACTCGGAGCGGTAGCGCGAGAGCTTCTCGACGCGCTCGGCCAGAGCCAGGTTCAACCGCTCGCCCAGGTCCTCGATCCGGGTGCGCTGTTCGCTGACGGTCTCCTGGGAGACGGACAGCGCCCGGGCGACGCGCTGGATCTGGTCGCGCAGCGCACGCAGCTCGTTGCGCAGGCGCTCGATACGGGTCTCCGCGTCCGCGGTAAGCCCCTTCTGCTCAGACAGCGCCTGATCGCGCTCGTCGATCTCGGCGACCAGGTCGCGGATGCGCATGGTGCGCTCCTCGATGGCCTTCTGGGCGAGATGGGTGCGCTCCTTGGCGTCCGCGAGCTCCGCGGACAGCGCCTTGCTGCGGTCGCGGGCCTGGGTCAGGCTCTGCTCGGTATCGCCGAGCTTGCCGGAGAGGGCCCCGACCTCCTCCTCCAGGCGCTTGCGCACCTTGCGCAGGGTGTCGATATCCGCCTGCAGCGAGGCCAGCTCGGTGAGCCGCACCTTGAGCTTCTCGCGGCTGACCTCCAGGGCCTTATCCTTCTCCGCGAGCTCGCTTTTGAGCTGCTCTTTATCGCCCTGCGCCTGCTTGAGGGACTCGGCGAGGGAATCGCGCTCGGACAGCGTGGTGTGCAGCTCATTGTAGACGCTGGACATGCGCTCCTGCAGGTGCTCGCGCTTGCCCCGCTCCATCGACAGCTCCTCGGCGAGGCGCTCGACATCGTCCTGCAGGCGCTGCAGCGCGCGGCTCTTACCCGAGAGCGCGTCGCTGAGGTAGAACTGCGTCACCACGAAGAGCATGAGCACGAACACGAACGCCAGCAGGATCGTGGCGAGCGCGTCGACGAAGCCGGGCCAGATGTTGACCGCGTTGCGCCCCCGGCGGCTACCCCCGAACATCGCCGCTAACCCTGGCGGTCGTCACGGAAGTGCGCAAGGGTGCGCGTGAGCAGCCGCAGCTCCTCGCGCAGCTCGTTGACCACGTGCTCGCGGTCCCCGGCGAGGCCCTGGCGGAGCTGGTCCAGGCTGCCGGCGATGTGGCGCAGGTTGTCCCGGACCTCGCGCTCGTGGGCCTCGTTGCTGCCGGTGACATCCGCCAGGTTCTGCAGCACGCCCTGCAGCTCCGCCTGGGTCCGGGTGAGATTCATCAGCCCGCGCTGCTCGCCGCGGGACTGCTCGGCGAGGTTGGCGATCTCCTGGGTGAGCTCGGTGAGCCGGCCCTCCGAGTTGCGCCGCTCCTCCTCGCCCCGGGCCATGATGCGCTGGAGCTTGTCCAGGCTGTCCGCGGTCTGCTCCAGCAGCGCCTGGATGTAGGCGGGGACGTTACCCTCGCCGTCACCGCCGGCCCCGCCGCTGCCGAGCTTGGTCTGCCCGGACAGCCACTCCTCGAGATCATTGTAGAACCGGTTCTGGGCGTAGCCGCTCTGCAGGTCGATGAAGCCGAGCACCAGGGCGCTGGCGAGGCCGAACAGCGACGAGCTGAACGCCGTGCCCATGCCCGAGAGGGGCTGCTGGAGGCCGTTCTTGAGCTCGGCGAACACCGCCGCGGCGTCACGGCCCTCGATCGACAGCGAGGAGATCACCCCGCCCACCGCGCGCAGAGTGTCGAGCAGGCCCCAGAAGGTGCCGAGCAGCCCGAGGAAAACCAGCAGCCCGATCATGTAGCGCGAGAGGTCGCGCTGCTCGTCCAGCCGGGAGCGGATCGCGTCCAGCAGCGTGCGCATCGACATCGTGGACAGGCTGAAGCGGTCGCCGTGGCGGCCGGTGAGCATCCGTGCCATGGAGCCGAGCAGCCCCGAGCGCGGCGGTTCCGGCGGGTTCTCGCGGTCGGCGCGGCGGAAGGCCTCGATCCAGGAGACCTCCGGGCCGAGAATCAGGACCTGGCGGAAGTTGATCAGGATGCCGATGGCGAGGACACCGAGGATCAGGCCGTTGAACACGGCGTTCGCCATGAACGCGCTGCGCAGCGGGCCGGCGAGGAGGGCGCAGGCCACCGCAACGCCGAGCAGGAAAACGCTCATCCAGATCAGCACGCGATTGGGATTTCGCACCGGGCTCTCCCTGAGGATCTGCGGCAAAGCCCTTACTCTAGCGCGAAACAGCCCCGATTGTGATCCGTTTCCGGTAATTACGTCCATTGCCATAGCCGTGCCCTCGCCATAGCCGTCCACTGGGTTAGACTCCCGGGGCGGATCAATCTGGAGGGATGCACCCACATGGAAGGCACCGGTCTGCGCGACCGTCAGGCGTGGCCGCTGCTCGCGGCCGTGATCGGCGGGGGCGTGCTCATTTACCTGCTCCGCGGGATGCTCACGCCCTTCCTCGTCGCCGCGGTGCTGGCCTATATCAGCGATCCCATCGCGGACCGGCTGGAGGCCCGGGGTCTGTCACGCACGCTCTCGGTGGTGATCGTCTTCGGCGCCACCCTCGGCGTGGTGATCGGCGTGGCACTGATGCTGCTGCCACTGCTCGCCCACCAGGTGGACTACCTCGTCCAGCGCCTGCCGGCGATCGTGGACTGGGTGCAGCGCACCGCCGTGCCATGGATGGAGGAACACCTGGGCGTGTCCGCCTCGCGGCTGGACGTGCAGACCCTGCGCGACGCCGTCACCCAGCACTGGCAGTCCACCGGCTCCGTGGCCGCGGCGGTCATCGCCCGCGCCACCCAGTCCGGACTGGCGCTGGTGGGGCTGATCACCAACCTGGCGCTGATCCCGGTGGTGGGCTTCTACCTCCTGCGGGACTGGGACGTGCTCATGGAGCGGATCCGCGAGCTGCTGCCGCGCTCGGTGCAGGGCGTGGTCGGCCGGCTCGGGGGCGAGTGCAACGAGGTGGTGGCCGCCTTCCTGCGCGGCCAGCTGCTGGTGATGCTCGCGCTCGGTGCGATCTACACCACCGGGCTGTGGCTGGTGGGGCTGAACCTCGCGATCCTCATCGGCATGCTCTCGGGGCTGGCGAACATCGTGCCCTACCTCGGCTTCATCGTGGGCATCACCACGGCGAGCGTGGCCGCGGTCTTCCAGTTCAACGACATCCTCGTACCGCTGCTGCTGGTCTGGGCGGTGTTCGGCATCGGCCAGACGCTGGAGGGCATGGTGCTCACGCCGCTGCTGGTCGGCGACCGCATCGGCCTGCACCCGGTGGCGGTAATCTTCGCGGTGCTCGCCGGCGGCCAGCTCTTCGGCTTCGCCGGCGTGCTGCTCGCCCTGCCGGTGGCCGCGGTGATCGCCGTGCTCCTGCGCCACGCCCACGACCGCTACGTGCACAGTACCCTCTATCACGGCATCGCCGGCGCGGACGGCGAGGCCGGCGAGGAACAACGAGACGACAACCCCACCCGGGACTGACCCTATGAGCGTGAACATCCCCGAACGAATCGCCCGCGACATCGACGCCGCCCCGCGGCAGGTCGAGGCCGCGGTGCGGCTGCTCGACGAGGGCGCGACGGTGCCCTTCATCGCCCGTTACCGCAAGGAGGCCACCGGCGGTCTGGACGACGGCCAGCTCCGCGAGCTCGAACGCCGGCTGGTCTACCTGCGCGAGCTCGAGGAGCGCCGCGCCACGGTGCTCGCGGCGATCGAGGAGCAGGGCAAGCTCAGCGACGCGCTGCGCGCATCCATCGAGGCCGCCACCACCAAGCAGCGCCTCGAGGACCTCTACCTCCCCTACCGCAAGAAGCGCCGGACCAAGGGCGAGATCGCCCGCGCCGCCGGGCTGGAGCCGCTGGCGGACGCCCTGCTCGCCGACCCGGGCCTGGACCCGGCCACCGCCGCCGCGGACTACGTGGACGCCGAGGCCGGCGTCGCCGACACGGACGCCGCGCTCGAGGGCGCGCGCTATATCCTCGCCGAGCGCTTCGCCGAGGACGCCGAGCTCATCGCGGGGCTGCGCGACTACGCCTGGCGCGAGGGCGTGCTGGTCTCCGAGGTGGACGAGTCACGGCGCGAGGACGGGGTGAAGTTTTCCGACTACTTCGACCACCGCGAGCCCCTCCACGGCATCCCCTCCCACCGCGCCCTGGCGCTGTTCCGCGGCCGCCGCGAAGGCGTGCTGCGCCTGCGCCTGGCGATGCCCGACGAGCTCGCCGAGGAGCGCACCGGCCCCGGGCGGGGCGAGGGCATGATCGCCGAGCGCTTCGATATCCGCCACGCCGGCCGCGCCGCGGACGACTGGCTCGCCGGCGTGGTGCGCTTCACCTGGCGGGTGAAGCTCCTGACCCGGCTGGAGACGGACCTGCTCGGCAGCCTGCGCGAGAACGCCGAGGCGGAGGCCATCGAGGTGTTCGCGCGCAACCTCCACGACCTGCTCCTCGCCGCCCCCGCCGGCCCCAGGGCGGTGATGGGCGTGGACCCGGGACTGCGCACCGGCTGCAAGGTCGCGGTGGTGGACGCCACCGGCAAGCTCGTGGACACCGCCACGATCTACCCCCACGCGCCGCAGAAGCGCTGGGACGAGGCCCTGGCCGCTCTCGACGCCCTGGTCCGCCGCCACGGGGTCGCGCTGGTCGCCGTGGGCAACGGCACCGCCTCGCGGGAGACCGAACGCCTGGTCACCGAGCTGCGCCAGGGCCACGGCGGGCTCGCCAGCGTGCTGGTCTCCGAGGCCGGCGCCTCGGTCTACTCCGCCTCGGAGACGGCGGCACGGGAGTTCCCGGACCTGGACGTCTCCCTGCGCGGGGCGGTCTCCATCGCCCGGCGGCTGCAGGACCCGCTCGCCGAGCTGGTGAAGATCGATCCGAAGTCCATCGGCGTCGGCCAGTACCAGCACGACGTCAGCCAACTCGCACTTGCGCGCAAGCTCGACGCCGTGGTCGAGGACTGCGTGAACGCCGTGGGCGTGGACCTCAACACCGCCTCCGCGGCGCTGCTCGCGCGGGTCTCCGGGCTGACCACGGCGCTGGCCGAGCGCATCGTCGAGCACCGCGACGGCAACGGCCCGTTCCCGGACCGGAAGTCGCTGATGGCGGTGCCACGCTTCGGCGCCAAGACCTTCGAGCAGGCGGCGGGCTTCCTGCGCATCCGCGACGGCGACCAGCCCCTGGACGCCTCCGCGGTCCACCCCGAGGCCTACCCGGTGGTCGAGCGCATCCTCACCGAGACCGGCGGCGGCATCGCCGAGCTGATCGGCAACAGCGAGCTGCTCGGCGGCCTGGACCCGGCCAAGTTCACCGACGAGCGCTTCGGCCTGCCCACGGTCACCGATATCCTCGCCGAGCTGGACAAGCCCGGGCGCGACCCGCGCCCGGCCTTCCGCACCGCAACCTTCCGCGAGGGCGTCGAGCGCCCGGAGGACCTGGAGCCGGGGATGGTGCTTGAGGGCACCGTCACCAACGTCACCAACTTCGGGGCCTTCGTCGACGTCGGCGTCCACCAGGACGGGCTGGTGCACATCTCCGCCATGGCGTCGCGGTTCGTGCGCGACCCCCGCGAGGTCTGCCGCCCCGGAGACGTGGTCCGGGTGAAGGTGATCGACGTCGACCTCCAGCGCCGGCGCATCGGGCTGTCCATGCGCCTGGACGACGAGGCCGGCAGCAAGGCCGGCCGGGATCAGCCGGCGGGCAAACCGGGGGGCGCCGGCAAGGGCAAAGGCAGGGGCCGGGGCGGGCGCCGTGACAACAAGCCCGAGCCGCGCCCGGAGACGGCCATGGGCGCCGCCTTCGCCGCACTGCAGGGCCAGCGCGACCGCTCCGGGCGCTGATGGCCCCGGCGCGCGTTGGGCATCGGGGCGCGGGGCGCTGGTATCATGGAGGCAGTCAGGCGTTGTGCGATTGCCATGAGTGACACCGCGTCCCGCGACGAACCGCGCTTCCCGCCGCCGCCCCGCGAGCCCGACCTCGACGAGTGCTGCGGCACGGGCTGCGACCCCTGCGTGTTCGATATCTACGACCAGCGCCTGGAGCGCTGGCGCGAGCGCTGCGCGGCGATCCGCGAGGCCCACGGGCTGCCGCCGGCCGAGGAGCCGCCGTGCTGATCAAGCTGCTGGTACTGGCGGCAGTGGTGACCGCCGCGGTGCTCTGGGTCTCGCCGGCGGCGCGGGCGTCGATCCGCCCGCACCTGCCGCGCCTGATCCTCATCGGCGCGCTGGTGGTCATCGCGCTGCTGGTCGTCACCGGCCGGCTGTCCTGGATCGGCGCGGCCATCGCCGCCACCGCCGCCGCCATCCAGCGCTTCATCCCCACCGCGATGCGCCTCGCCCCGCTGCTGCGCTTCCTCGGCAGCCGCACGGCACCCGCCGGCGGGTCCGCGGGGACACCCCCACCGTCGGGCGGCGACGACGGCCCCATGACCCGCGCCCGGGCCCTGGCCGTGCTCGGCCTGGAGAACCAGCCCGACCCACCGGACCGGGAGGCCGTGCTCGCCGCCCATCGCCGGCTCATCCAGCACTGTCACCCCGACCGCGGCGGCTCCGGCTACCTCGCGGCACAGCTCAACGAGGCCCGGGACTGCCTCCTCGGAGACGACCGCGCCGCCTGAGCGGGCGGCCGGGCATACGCCCGGGCGCGCCGGGGCTGATAGACTGCTCCCGCAAGCGATTCGCGCGGACGAACAAGGGCCCGAGGCGATGTACCACCGATTCTTCGGACTGGAGCACGACCCCTTCCGGCTGACCCCCAGCGCGGAGGTGGTCTTCCCGCATCCGAGCTTCCAGCGCGCCAAGGCGTATCTGGAGTACGGCCTGATGCGCGGCGAGGGGTTCGTGGTGGTCACCGGACCGCCCGGCTGCGGCAAGACCACCCTGGTCGCCGACCTCCTCGCGAGCGTACCCGAGGAGACGGACATCACCCAGATCGTCACCTCCCGGCTCGGCGCCGAGGACCTGCTGCGCCTCACCGCCAGCGGCTTCGGGCTCACCCCGGCGCACCGGGACAAGGCGACCATCCTCGCCACCCTGCAGGAGGACCTCACCGAGCGCGCCCGCCGCGGCCGCCGCGCCCTGCTCGTGGTGGACGAGGCCCAGGACCTGGAGGCGGAGGCACTGGAGGAGCTGCGGCTGCTCACCAACCTCACCGTCAACGGCGAGCCCGCGCTGCAGATCCTGCTGCTCGGCCAGCCGCCACTGCGCGAGCTCATCCGCCGCCCGGAGATGGAGCAGTTCCACCAGCGCCTGATCGCGAGCTGCCGGCTCGAGCCCCTCGACGAACAGCAGACCCGGGATTACGTGCACTACCGCCTGGAGCGCGCGGGCTGGGACGGCGACCCGGGCTTCTCCGAGGCCGTCTTCCGGCTGCTGCACGTTGCCACCGGCGGCGTGCCCCGGCGGATCAACCTGCTCGCCGGGCGGATGCTGCTGGACGCCTTCGCCGACTCCCGCCACACCATCCGCGCCGAGCACCTGCGCGCGGTGCTCGACGAGATGGAGGACGAGGCCCTCGACGAGGAATGGCGCGACGCCTACGACGCCATCACCGGCACGGAGGCGGACACACCCGGGGCGGCACCGGCGCCGGAAGGCGCGACAGCGCAGAGCGTGGCAGCACCCCCCCGCGCGGAGACCACCGAGGCTCCGGCAGCGCCGGGGATCGGGGCGGCGCCGTCACCCGGCCCCGTCGCGGACGATGTCACGGCGCCGGACCGGGCAGAACCCGCGGGGACGCCCAACGAGGACATCCGGATAAGTGACGCCGACGCCCCCGTGGAGGACGGCGCGCCGACGGAGCCGCTGCTCGGCGCCTGGGACGAAGAGCGCCACACCCTGCCCCCCCTCGACAAAGCGAGGACCGGCGAAGGCACCACCCCCCGCGGCGAGGAACCGATACTCACGGACATCGTCTCGCCGGAGCCGCGCTCGGCGGGCGCCGCGGCCACGCGGGCCGCCACCGGGACACCGCCGCGCCAGCGCCATACCACCGCCTGGCTCGCCGGGTTGCTGGCAGTGGTCGCCCTGGTCATCGTGCTCGGCGCGGCCACGCCGGTCTTCGACGGCCTCCACACCCTGGTCGCCGACTGGTACGCGCGCCTGCTCGGCGGAGGCTGACCCCCGCGGCGACTACTCCGGCCGGCGGTAAAGCCCCACCAGCTCGGTGTGGGCGAGCACGAGACCGGACATCGCCCGCTCCAGCGCGCCACGGTCGAACGGCACCCCGGTCTCGCTGAGCGGGGCCGCCAGGGCATACAGCCGGAAGAAATAGCGGTGCTTCCCCACCGCCGGCAGCGGCGCCATGTAGCCGACACTGTGCCCGCCGTTGAGCCCCTCCGACGCCCCTTCCGGCAGGGCTGCGGCGGTCACGCCCTCCGGCAGGCCGCCGTCCTCGGCGGGCAGATTGTAGACCAGCCAGTGCACCTCGCGCTCCCGGGGCTGGTCCGGGTCCGGCGCGTCCGGGTCGTCGACGATCAGGGCCAGGCTCTGGGCGGCCTCCGGCACCCCCTGCCACTCGAGGGCCGGCGACAGCTCGGCCCCGTCGCCGGTATAGCGGGCGGGGATGGTGCCGTTGTGCTGGAATGCCGGGGATGTCAGCTCGAAGGCCATGCGCTCGCTCCCTGCGTTGTCGACGGTGCGTCATTGGGCGGTAACAGCGGCAAGGATAGCGGCGACGCCCCGGACGTGCGCAAGCCACTGGTGAGCCGGGGCCCGGGCCGCCTATGCTGACAGGGCCGGATCGACTCATCCCCCACCCAGCGGCATGGAGGGCCACCATGATCCCGTCCCTGTTCACCCTGCTCGCCTTCCAGCTCGTCGGCGAGATCACCGTACGCGCGCTTCGCCTGCCCCTGCCCGGCCCGGTGCTGGGCATGGTGCTGCTGGCCGTCGCGCTGAGCCTGCGCGGCGGCCCGCCAGAGCCGCTGGGCCGGATCGCGCGGGGACTGCTGGACCACCTGTCACTTCTGTTCATCCCCGCCGGGGTCGGGATCATCGCGCATCTGAGCCGCGTCGCCGATGAATGGCTCGCGATCACGGTGACCATCCTCGCCAGCACCGCGGTCACCCTGGTGGTCTCGGCAGCCACCCTGAGCTGGCTGATGCGTCGCCTGGCGCCGCAGGAGGAGTAGGCGATGGACACGCTCACGCGGATCTGGGTCTACCTCGCCGGCCAGCCGCTGCTGTGGCTGACCGTGACCGTGGGCGCCTACGGCCTGGCGCAGTGGCTGTTCCGCGCGACCCGCGAGCTGCCGCTGGCGAACCCGGTGCTGCTTGCCGTCGCCGCGCTGGTGTCCGTGCTGCTGGCCACGGACACGGACTACCAGACCTATTTCGACGGCGCGCAGTTCGTGCACTTCCTCCTCGGCCCGGCCACCGTGGCCCTGGCGATCCCGCTGTACGGCCAGGCGGAACGGCTGCGGCGGCTGTGGCTGCCCATCGGCGTGGCGCTGCTCGCCGGCTCGCTCACGGCCATCGTCTCCACCCTGGGCATCGGCTACCTGATGGGGCTAGACACCGAGACCCTGCGCTCGCTGGTGCCGAAGTCCGTGACCACCCCCATCGCCATGGGCATCGCCGAGCAGATCGGTGGGCTGCCCTCGCTCACGGCGGTGCTGGTCATCCTCACGGGCATCACCGGCGCGGTGCTCGGCATCCCCATGCTGCGGCTGGTGGGCTTCCGCGACCCGGTGGCCAAGGGCTTCGCGGTCGGGGTCGCCGCCCACGGCATCGGCACGGCGCGGGCGTTCTCCCACAGCGAGGCGGCCGGCGCCTTCTCCGGGCTGGCCATGGGGCTCAACGGCGCCGTTACCGCCATTCTGGTGCCGGTGTTACTCTGGCTGACCGGCGGGTGACCACCCGCCGTGGGGGCGGGCGAACAAGACACTGGCAACCCGGAACAGGGAGAGATCACTGATGCGATGGCAGCAGTTCCCGGCGGTCGCGGTGCTGGCGCTGGCCGGCGGCACGGCCGCGATGGCGGCGACCCCCGACACCCGTCACCTCGTGCTCTACCAGAACGCCGCGGCCTTCGTGAGCGCGAGCGTGGCCCTCCCCGCCGGCGGCGGGCCCCTGCCACTGGAGGGCCTGCCCGACGGCATGCGCTTCGAGACCCTGTCGGTGACGGACGACGACGGCGCGGTGCAGACCGTGCGCCGCCCGGCCCCGGCAGGCTCGACGCTGGCACGCTGGCGCGGCCGCGAGGTGGTGCTGCTGCACGACGGCCAGCGCCGCCGTGGCCGGCTGCTGGCGGTGGAGAACGGCACGCCGGTGGTCTCCGTCGACGGCCGGCTGGAGTGGATCGACGCCGCCTCGCCCTGGCGGGTCGCGCTGCCCACCGACACCCTGCCGCAGGCCACTGCCGCCACGGTGATGCCGGCCGACGGCGCCTCCGGAGCGCTCGCCCTCGACTACCTCACCGAGGGCCTGAACTGGCAGGCGGACTATACCCTCCGGCTCGCGCCGGCCGGGGCGCGTCTGTCCGGTTCGGCAACGCTGCAGAACACCAGCGGCGCGGACTTCGACGGGGCCACCGTCACCCTGATCGGCGGGCAGGTGAACGACCCCGGCAACGGTGGCCCCCGGCCCATGAAGCTGGAAGCACGGGCCATGAGCGCGGACTCGGCAGCGGCGCCGGCGCCGCAGGCCGCCGGGGACTGGTACCGCTACCGCCTGCCGGGCACCCACAGCCTGGGCGATGGCGAGCGGCTGCGCGTGCCGCTGCTCAACGCCGTGCCCGTCGACGTGGAACGCCGTTACCGGGTGAGCGGCCAGGCCATGCGCCAGGGCGGCGACGAGCCGCCGGTGACCGTCACCACCGAGGTCACCCCCCGGGGCCGCAACGACGTGCCCCTGCCGGCGGGCACCGTGCGCGTGATCGACGCCACCGGCGACGCCCCGCTCTACCAGGGCGGCGACCGCATCGACCACATCCCGCCGGGGGAAGCCTTCGAGCTCTCCCTGGGCACGGCCTTCGACCTGAGCGCGGAGCGCGGGCGCACGGCCTACCGACGCATCGGCGACGACACCCACGAGATCGCCTGGCGGGTGACCGTCAGCAACGCGGGGAGGGACAACCGCACGGTGGAGGTCGTCGAACACATGGCCGGCGACTGGGAGCTGCTCGAGGCGAGCCCCGCCAGCGAGGAGCAGGACGCGGACACCGCCCGCTGGCGGCTGTCCGTCCCCGCCGGGGACGAGACGACGCTCACCTACCGGGTGCGCGTCCGCCAGTAGGGCTGTCGCACACGGCCTCTGCGGCCGTGCACGACCCACGCGGGCCCGCCGGCCGCCGTCGCAGCGCACGTCAGCCGGCGATAGCGTCGGATATGCCGGGCTGCTGGCGGTGATCGTCGGCTGCCGGGCGCAGCCGACCTACGGCAGGGATCCCGGGCGGTGACAGGCCGCGCGGGTTGGCCCCGCTCCTGGCAGACCGGTAGGTCGTGCACGGCCGTGTGCCGTGTGCCGTGTGCCGTGTGCCGTGTGCCGTGTGCCGTGTGCGACATCTTCATGACCGCGCCGGAATGTCGCACGCCTGCGGCGCACGACCTACGCGAGTTCCCGTAGGTTGGCTGCTCCTGGCAGCCAACATCCCGTCCTGCGGTGCCGGCAACGTCGACTACCGTGAGCGGCCGACCTCGCAACCCCGATGCGCGCGCGTTCTGACGGCACCTGCGCAGGCGGGGCGAGGCCAGGATGGCCGCCCTGGGGCCGCCATACGCAAGCCCGTCTCCATCCGTTTCAGCGTCATCAAGGACCAGACACCCAATACCCGCAAATCGCTTGATACGCGGGACGGTATTTACCCGGGATCACAACGCCCTGGCTTACGCACCACCGTGCGCTGTAGTTCGGCCGCTCGAAGGCAACCGACAGACCCCTGGCCGGCCCCGGAACGCCGGGAACCGGCGGAATCAGGGCCGGATGGCGGTCACTTCAGTCCGCGGGCGCGGCGGATGGTATCGTACGCGGCCTGGATCTCCTGGGTGCGCTCCTTGGCGACGTCGATCATCTCCTCGGGCAGGCCCTTGGAGACGAGCTTGTCCGGGTGGTGCTCGCTCATGAGCTTGCGGTAGGCGCGCTTGACCTCGGCGTCGCTGGCATCCTCGCTCACACCGAGCTCACGATAGGCCTCGGGCAGCGGATCCCGGCCGGCCTGGCTGGCGTGGCTGCGCTGGTAGCCGCCGGCGAGGAAGGCCACCAGCCGCTCGAAGTCCGCCTCCGAGATACCGAAGTGCAGGGCGATGCGCTTGAGCACCCGGGCCTCGGCGTCGCCGAGGGCACCGTCCGCCATCGCCGCCTGGATCTGGATCTCCAGGAAGATGCGCACCAGGTTCATGCGTCCGCGACACGCCTGGCGGAACTCCGCGAGCGCGGAATCGAGATCGAACTCCGTCGACTTGCCCTGGTTGAAGTACTCGATGGCCTGGCGGCGCTGCGTCTGCGACAGCCGCATACGGTTCATTACCTGCTCGGCGGCGGCGATCTCCGCCTGGGAGACGCGACCGTCCGCCTTGCAGATGTGGCCCATGACGGTGAACGTGGTGCGGAAGAACACCGCCCGCGGGTCATTGCCGCCCGAGGCCATGCGCGCCCGCGCGAGCCCGCGGTCGAACCAGTGCCCGAGCGCCAGCCCCACCAGCGCACCGAGAATGCCGCCCGCCATGTAGCCGAAAACGGCTCCGATGATCTTGCCAATCCAGTTCATGCCTACGCCGTCAGAGCAACGCGAAAGGGCAAAAGATGCGGGGCCGGGAACGGGGCGTCAAGGGAGACACCTCAGCGCAGCCATGCCCGCGCGAATTCGTCCGCCGGCATCGGCCGGCCGTAGTAGTAGCCCTGGGCGAATTCACAGCCCAGTGACGCGAGCGCGCGGGCCTGCTCCGCCTCCTCCACGCCCTCGGCGAGGGTGGTCAGGCCGAGGTTGCGCGCCATGGCGATTATGGTCGCGACGATGGCGTGATCGCTCTCGCTGACCAGCATGTCGCGGACGAAGGACAGGTCGATCTTGAGCATGTCCACCGGGAAGCGCTTGAGATAGGCCAGCGACGAGTAGCCGGTGCCGAAATCGTCGATGCACAGCGTGAATCCCGCCTCGCGCAGGGCCGCCGTGATCTCCACGGCATGGTCCGGATCGCTGGCGATCGCGGTCTCCGTGAGCTCCAGGCGGATGGCCGACGCCGCCAGCCCGGCCCCGCGGGCATGGCGGGCGAACTGCTCGGCCACACCGGCGTGCTCGAGCTGCTGCGCGGAGACGTTGATGGACAGCTCCGGCGGCAGCGCCACCCCTCGGCTGCGCCATTGCGCGAGCTGGCCGCAGGCGGTGCGCATCACCCAGTCGCCGAGCCGGCCCATCATACGCCGCTCCTCGGCGGTGCTCACCGCACGCCCGGGATTCACCCAGCCCCAGTCCTCGTCGTACCAGCGCAGCAGCACCTCGGCACCGATGAGTTCACCGGTGTCCAGGGCGACCTGCGGCTGATAGTAGAGCTGGAGGACGTCGTTTTTAAGCGCCTGGTCCAGGCGTTCAGCCAGGGACAGGAAATCGTCGAGCTCGCGGCTCATGTGCGGCTCGTAGACGCTGTACTCGATGCTGCCGCGCTTGGCCCGGTACATGGCGATATCGGTGTGCATGAGCAGCTCGTCCGCCGTGTCCCCGTCCCGGGGCGCGAGCGCGATGCCGATGCTCACTTCCACGGGGATGCTGCGCCCGTCCACCGTCAGTGGCTGCCCAAGGGCGTCCACCAGACGCTCGGCGATACGGGTCGCAGCGGCCTCGTCGGCGTCCTCGGCGATGACCACGAACTCGTCGCCACCGAGCCGGGCCAGGGTCTCGTTGGCGCGCAGGGTGTTGCGGAAACGCTGCGCCACCTCCACGAGCACGCGATCCCCCGCGGCGTGCCCCTGGCGGTCGTTGATCTCCTTGAAGCGGTTGAGGTCGAGGAACAGCAGGGCCAGGGAGCTGCCGCCGCGGCGGAGACCGGCGAGGCTGACCGTCAGCCGGTCCATGAACAGCGCGCGGTTGGGCAGCCCGGTGATCTCGTCGTAGAACGCGAGCTGCTGGATCCGCCGCTCACTGGCCTTGCGCTGGGTGATGTCGCTGCCGATCTGCAGGACGCTGCCGCCGCTGTCCTCGCCGGCCAGCGACCAGTGCGACTCGACTACGATGTGCCGCCCACCGCGGGTATGCTGGTCCAGCTCGCCGCTCCAGTAGCCCTCCTCGCGGACGCGCCCGCGGGCGTCGCCGTAGGCGTCCGGCGGCACGCGCAGGACCTCGGCGGCGGAACGGCCGATCACCTCCGAGGCGGACCAGCCGTAGGTCTGCTCGGCACCCCGGTTCCAGTAGCGGATGCGGTCCCGGGCGTCCGTCAGGAGGATGGCATCGCGGGTATGCTCCAGCAGCATCGCCTGCTCGCGGATGCGGCTGTCCGCCTCGAGCCGCTCCAGCTCCGCGGCGGCACCGGCGGCGAAGATGCGCAGCGTCGAGCTGACGAACTCGGGATCCTGGACCGGGCGCCGGTAGATCACGTAGAGCACGCCCAGGTTCTCGCCCGCGGTGTTGCCCAGGCGCTCGCCGACGTAGCCCCGCGCCCCCATGTCCGCGAGCAGGGTGTCCTCGGGGAAACGCTCGGCCACACGGTCGGTCACGACGCAGTAGGACTGCTCCAGGTTGACCGCACAGGGCGTGCCGCCGAGGGCGTAACTCAGCGGCTCCGCGGGCCGGCCGTCACAGTGGCCGGCGACGCTGTACACCCGGGAGGGATCCTCGGGCAGGCAACGGGCGATGTAGCCGGCATCCGCACCAAGCACCTCGGTCATGGTGCGCACCAGCCGCTCGAAGAACTCGTGGCCCGTTCGCGCCGAGACCGCCGCGGCGATGCGAAAGACGGCGTCCTGCAGGCGGTCCTCGCGCTCGCGGGTACGCAGGGACTCGATCCCGAAGGCGAGATTGTCGGCGAGCTCGCCGAGCAGCTGGAGCTCGTCCGCCTCCAGCGGGCGTGCCGTGGTCGTCACCAGCCCCAGCACGGCCAGATTGCGCCCGCCGCTGCGCAGGGGCAGGCAGGCGACGACGTGATCCGCGCCCAGCGCGCCGGACACGGGATGCTCGCCGGCGTGCAGGGCATGAATCGCGTCCTCGTCGAGCCCGCCGTCGCCGGCGGCGTGCCAGGCGACGGGCTGAGCCCCTTCCGCGGCGGGATCATCCACGGTACCCACCCACGCCACCAGATAGCCGCCGATCTCGATGGCAAGGCGGCACACCGTGTCGAGCAGCCGCCGCTCGTCAGCAGCACGAATAACCGCACGGTTGCAGCGGCTGAGCAGGCGCAGCGCGCGGTTGGAACGCTCCCGGGCGAGCTGGGCGCGCTTGCGGTCGCTGACGTCGCGCAGAACGGCGACGAAATGCGACGGCCGGCCCTCGCGGCCCAACAGCGGGACGACCCGCAGCTCCACCCAGTAGGGCTCGCCATTGCGGGTATGGCTGAGCAGCTCCTCGCCGGCGGACTCCCCCCGCTCCAGCGCCGCACGGATACGCGCGCGCGACTCGTCCGATACCCGCGGCCCCAGCAGATCCCACGTCGCCCGTCCCAGCACCGACTCCGGCGAATAACCGGTCACCCGCTCGAAGGCGTCGTTGACGAACACGATCCGGGAGCCCCGGCCCGTCGATGGATCGGCCTCGGTGATGACCACGACGTCGTTCAGCCGGGCCACGGCGGTCTCCAGGAACTCCAGGCGCCGGCGCTCGCGATGACGCTCGGTGGTATCCCGCAGGTAGACGGTCAGCCCGTCCGGCGCCGGGTAGGCCCGAACGTCCAGCCACAGGCCAGGGGGATGGAAGCGGGCCTCGAACGACACCGCCGCCTGCAAATCGAAGGCCCGCTGGAACGCCTCGGTGAAGGTCTCGTCGTTCAGGCCCTCTATGTCCCGGATCACCCGTGCGAGCAGGTCGTCCCGGGAGCGGCCGAGGACGCGCTCGGCCTCGCCGTTGACGTAGGTGAACCGGAAGTCGCGGTCCAGGGTGAAGAAGGCGTCCGTGATGCTCTCCAGGGTCGCGGTCAGGCGCTCCGCGAGCCGGCGCTGGGCGGCCTCGCTGGCCCGCAGCCGGGACTGGGCATCGGTGAGCAGCAGCGGTGTACCGGCGGGCCCCAGGACCGCGTCCACCTCGCCGCCGGTAAGCTCCTGCAACCGCCGGTGAGTATCCTGAAGGGTCTGGACGAGCTCGAGATACCCGCCCGTCGGCGATTGCCCGCTGTCCGGATCTCCGGTACTCATGGCCCGGCACCTCTGCCGAGACCGATCCGCGCCAGCACACGGCCCGGCTCCGAAAGCGATCCGACGATCATTTCACGGGATCCGGCCCGCTCGACCACCAGCATGGGCGTGAGCAGGACGCCTTCCTCCAGCGCACGCTGGGGCGTCTCGAAGACATCGATGATCTCGACCTCGCAGGGGACGGCGAGGTAGTCACGGCGTATGGCCTCCAGATTGGCGATCGCCTCCCGGGAATTGGGGCCATCGCCGGCCACGTACAGCCGCAGTGAGAGGGCGTCAGCCGTCATCGCCGACAGTCCCGGCGTGGTCATCCCGGTCGGCGTGACGCCAGCGGCCGCGTTCCCGGCGCATGGCGTCGCGCTCCCGGTCGACCTCGGCGTCCTGCCGGGTCACGGTGCGTTGCTCCGCCTGTTTGTACTCGCGCTCGCGCTCCAGGTGACGGATACGGGCGTCGAGCTCCGCGGTCTCCGCCTCCAGGCGCAGGCGCTGGCGTTCGCGTTCGTCGGCCGCACGCTGACGCTCCAGGCGCCGGGCCTGCTCCTGCTCCCGGCGAAGGGTGCCCATCAGGACCTCGCCCCCGGCGGTGTAGACATCCGCCAGCGTGACGCCGCCGTCGTCGAGCAGGAGCTCCCGGACCTGGCCGGAATGGGCGGTCCCGCGGGACTTGACCACCGACAGGCCGCGATTGCGCTCACCGCCCTGGACACGGTAGCTGAGATGGATCCAGGTGTCCGCGAGGGTCGAGATCTGCAGCGGGGTGCTCTCCGTCTCCGGAATCTCCCGGTCCAGCAGGCTGGTGCACAGCAGTGTGACGCCCGCCCCCTTCGCCCAGTCCACCAGGCGTTCGATCACGCTGTGTGAGAATGCCGTATTGCCGGATTTGGCCAGTGCCGATACCGGATCGATGATCACGCAGCTGGCCCCGTGCGCCTCCGCGTGATTGCGGATCGCAACGAAGTGGATCTCCGCGCTGCCGGCGATCGCCCGGGCCGGCACGATGGACAGCAACCCGTCCGAGACAGGCGAGGCGAGGTCGATACCGACGGATGACAGGTTGCGCATCAGCTCGTCCGGCGGCGAGTCGATGCTCGCCCACACGGTGCGCTCGCCGTTACGGCAGGCAGCCTCGGCGAACGCGCCGTACAGGGTCGTCTTGGCCGTGCCCGGGGCGCCGGTGATGAGCACGCCGGCCTGCCGGAGATAGCCACCGCTGAGCATGCTGTCCAGCCGCGGGATACCGGTGGAGAGCCGCTCGTTGGAGACCGGGCCGTTCGCCCCCTCGGGCCGCGGCACGTAGGCCACCTCCATGCCGCTATCACCGATCACCAGCGGGACCTGATTCTCCTCGAAGCGCGAGCCACGGAACTTCACCACGCGCAGACCGCGCTGGGAGATACCCTGCACGGTGTCATGGCTGAGCTCGATGCTGCAGTCGACCATGAACTGCATGAAGCCCAGCCCGTCCATGCCCGGAACGCCGGCATACCCCGGTGCCTTGGCGGTGATGATGCAGGTGAGCCCGCGCTCGAGCAGCCAGTTGTGCAGCCGGCAGGTCTCACGGCGCGCGGCGGCCCCGTCCATGAACGCGAGCACGACATCGAGGGCGTCGAAGACGACACGCCGCGCGCCCATCTCCGCCACCTTCGCGTCCAGCGCGGCGAGCATGCCGCCCAGGTCCACGTCCCCTGCTGGTGCCATGCCGGGATCCGGCTGGGCGTCGAGAAAGAACAGGCCGTCGTCCTGGAGGCCGTCGAGGTCCCAGCCGAAGGTCGCGGCATTGGCGGCAATGCGCCGGCCGGTCTCCTCGAAGGCGACGAAGATCGCCGGCTCGCCATGCTCCCGTGCGCCGTTGACCAGCGTCTGGAGCGCAAGCACCGTCTTGCCGGCACCCGGTCCACCTTCGACAAGGGTCACGCGCCCGTATGGCAGACCGCCTCCGGTCATCTCGTCCAGCCCGGCGACACCGGTCGGTGCCTTGGCCGCGCCCGCAACGGATTCGCTCATCTCTTCACCGCGGTCCTGACACCCGTAGTGTCGACATTTAACCAGCGTGCGTGATGCTTATCCATCACCAATAGCGTGCAGATCCGTACGTTTCCACCCTAACGACAGGCGTGACGGGCCAGTCAATAAACAGCATGGACGCGACGACTTTTGGCCGGCGGAGGAGCGATGGGGCCGCCGCCGGGCCGGCGACAGCCTCCGGGAGAACACGGCGGTCACAGCGCCCAGAGGTCGACGAACTCGTGCACCGGCATCGCCTCCAGGCGCTCGCGCTCGCCGCACGCATCGAGGATGCGCCCAGCCTGTTTCGGGGCGAAGCGGGTGGCGAGCGCGCGCTCGAACTTGTCCTTCAGCACCGGGATGCCCTCGTCACGGCGGCGCCGGTGGCCGATGGGATACTCCACCGCGACCCGGTCGGAAACCCGAACTGCCGGTAGCCGGGTCCCTTCGGGATTGTGTGCGGTCAGGGGGGGAGTGGCCACGACACGAGACGGGTTGCGGGTTGCCTTTCGTTCATTAAATAGCTATGTTCACGAAACATGAACAATGCAAAAACATGAACACATGACCCGGTCACCTCACGAATACGATCTCCTGGACTCAGTTGCCCGTCGCCTCTCAACGGCCACGGCACTATCGCTCGAGCCCGTTCCGGGCACGGGGTCTTGGATCGATGGGCAACTGGTAATCTCGATGCCCGATGGACCCCGGCACTGCTATTCGGTGGCGCTGAGGCGCAACCTTCGACCCGCCTCGTTGGGCGCCATAGTCCTCCAGTTGCGTGAGCTCCCGCAGCCAGCGCTTCTGGTGGCTGACTACGTTAATCCGAATATCGCGGAGCGCCTTGCCGACGAGCGCATCGAATTCATGGATGCCGCCGGAAACGCCTACCTGAACCAACCGGGCCTGTTCGTTTGGGTCAAGGGGCAGAAGCCTGCATGGGAATATGGGCTCGCCCGGTCAGATGCGGTGTCGCCGCTGGAGAAGAGCGACGGTTTCAAGCCATCCAGCCTGTACGTCATTTTCGCGTTGCTCTGCAAACCGGGCCTGGAGTCGGCGCCCTATCGGGAAATCGCCGCCTCATCCAACGTCGCCCTGGGCTCGGTGAACTGGGCCATGCGGGAGCTTCGGGAGCGCGGTTATCTATACCAGAAGGGCCGGAATCGTCGGCAACTGATCCGCAAGTCCGACCTCAGGGACCGCTGGGTGGCGTCCTTCATCGACAAGCTCCGGCCGAAACTGAGGCTGGGACGGTTCACCATGTTGAAGCCGACCGACGAGTGGTGGCGCTCGCTAACGGCCGACGAATTCGACATCGTCTGGAGTGGGGAGATCGCGGCCTGGAAGATGACTGGTTATTTGCGTCCGGAGCGCGCCACGCTCTACGCCGATAACCTACCGCGCGGATTCCTGAATCGACATCGGCTGGCCCGCTCGGATGACGGTGAGATCCAGATATCACGTCGGTTCTGGGGATTTGTGTCAGGCACGACGGATCGTGCCATCGCCCCCCCACTGCTGGTCTATGCCGACCTGGTGGCGAGTGGCGAAAGCAGAAATCTGGAAACGGCAAAGCTGATTCATGAGCGATATCTTTCTGAGTCTGAGTCCGGGCAGTGACAGCCGGCTCCCGCCCCTGGAGGCAATGTCAGAGGCGGCAGCGGATGAAGCTCTCGAATTCATGGTCGTCGGCGCCACCGCGAGGGATCTGGTACTGCACCGCGGTTTCGGGATCCGGGCAATACGTGCCACGCAGGACGTCGATGTCGGCGTTCACGTCGCATCGTGGAACGATTACGAAAAGCTGGTCGATAACCTCCTGGGCCGGGGGTGGAAAAGGCGGCAGGAACGGCGCTACCACCGGCTCCATTACACTGAGCATCAGTGGATAGACATCGTGCCGTTTGGCGGCATTGCGCGCCCTGATGGCACCATTGCGTGGCCGCCCGACGGTAACGAAGTGATGTCCACCCTGGGGTTTTCGGAGGCCTTCAGGCACGCGCTCCTATTCGAGCTGCCAAGTGGGTACCTCTGCCCCGTAGCGTCTCTGCCCAGCCAGGCTCTACTGAAGATAGCGGCCTGGCTCGATCGCAAGGCAGCCAGCGACGCCTCTGACCTGGCATTCCTTATGGAGACGTACGCCGACGCCGACAATCTGGGGCGCCTCTATGAGGGCGAATCGCCTGTGGCGGAACAATACGACTACGAGGTTTCCCTTGCAGCCATCCACCTCCTGGGCATGGACATTCGGCGCACGGCAAGCACGCAAGCGATCGGCGGCGTCCTCGACAGCCTCAGACAAGCCCTGGAAACGCCTGACGCATCTGCCCTTATTATCGCGAGCACCGGTCATCTTGCTGATCCAGCGGATATCGACCAGGCGGTGAAACGATTCGAGGCACTTGTTCGTGGCATGTCCCACCAATAGTGGCACCGCTCACGTCTTCGGCGTGCTTGCGGTACGGGGTCTCTGGACAGGGCCGTTTCAGCGCGTGAGTAACCGGGACCGCGCCGAGATCATCCGGCACGGCCCCCAAAGTCTCACAGCGCCCAGAGGTCGACGAACTCGTGCACCGGCATCGCCTCCAGGCGCTCGCGCTCGCCGCAGGCATCAAGGATGCGCCCGGCCTGTTTCGGGGCGAAGCGGGTGGCGAGCGCGCGCCCGAACTTGTCCTTCAGCACCGGGATGCCCTCGTCACGGCGGCGCCGGTGGCCGATGGGGTACTCCACCGCGACCCGGTCGGTGGTGCTGCCGTCGGTGAAGAACACCTGCACCGCATTGCCGATGGAGCGCTTCTCCGGGTCGAGATAGTCCTTCGAGAACTGCTCGTTCTCCACCACCTTCATGCGATCGCGCAGGGCGTCGATACGGGGATCGGCGGCGACGTGATCCTCGTAGTCGTCGGCGGTGAGGCGGCCGAAGATCAGCGGCACCGCGGTCATGTACTGGATGCAGTGGTCGCGGTCCGCCGGGTTGTTCAGCGGACCGGTCTTGTCGATGATCCGCACCCCCGCCTCCTGGGTCTCGATCACCACCTTCTCGACCTCGTCGATCCGGTCGCGGACCTGCGGGTGCAGGGTCATCGCCGCCTCGGCCGCGGTCTGGGCGTGGAACTCCGCCGGGAAGGAGAGCTTGAAGAGGATGTTCTCCATCACGTAGCTGCCGTAGCCCCGGCTGAACTGCAGCTCGTTGCCCTTGAACAGCACGTCGCGGAAGCCCCAGGTCGGCGCCGACAGCGCCTTGGGATAGCCGATCTCGCCCCGGTCGACGATCAGCGCCAGGCGCAGCCCGCGGGAGGAGGCATCCCCCGCCGCCCAGCTCTTGCGCGGGCCCGCCTGCGGGGCGTGGCGGTAGGCGCGCAGGGCGGAGCCGTCGATGAAGGCGTGGGAGGCGACGTTGGTGACGTCGTCCACGTCGCCGCCGAGCAGGCCCATGGACACGCAGGCGGAGGCGATGCGCACCAGCATCACGTGGTCCAGGCCCACGCGGTTGAAGCTGTTCTCCAGCCCCAGGATGCCCTGGATCTCGTGCGCCTTGATCATCGCTGTGAGGAGGTCGCGCACCGTCATCGGCGCCCGGCCCTCGGCCACCGCGCGGCGGGAGAGGTGATCGGAGAGCGCGAGGATCGCGCCGAGATTGTCCGAGGGGTGGTTCCACTCCGCCGCCAGCCAGGTGTCGTTGAAGTCCAGCCAGCGCACCATCGCGCCGATGTTCCACGCCGCGGTCACCGGGTCGAGGCGGAAATGCGTGCCCGGGATTTTCACGCCGCCGGGCATGTCCGCGCCCTCGACCACCGGCCCCAGCAGCTTGGTGCAGGCCGGATACTGCAGCGCCAGCATCCCGCAGGCGAGGGTGTCCATCAGGTCGTAGCGGGCGGTCTCGTACGCCTCCGTGGACGTGATCTCCGTGTTGACCACGTACTCGGCGATGTCCTTGAGGGGCTGGTCGTAATCGGGACGGGCGCCCGATCCGGTGGTCGTGCTCATGGTGTTGTCCTCCGCATTAGCTGGCCCACCGTGCTCCGGAAACGGTGCCGGGAGACGGAGACACGGCCCTTCCCCGGGACCGCGCGCCTACTCCCGTTCTGGTGTCTCCCCCGGAGACTCTAAACCCCTAATGCGGCGTGTGTGCAGACCGCGCTCACGATACCCGGCGCCGGCCCGGGCCATGCCCCGCCCGATCCTGCCGGCGGGATTGCGCGCCGTCCGCCCGGGAGAGGCCTCCCGGTGCGGCGGCACGGGCCGGTTCAGGACCGGTCGAAACCGAACAGCTCGGCCGGGTTATCCACCAGGATACGCTGGCGCTCCGCCTCGTCCGGGGCGTACCGATAAAGCAGCTCCAGCAGCTCCGCGTCGTTGGGCGGCGGCGTCCGGGACAGCGGGTGCGGCCAGTCGCTGGCCCACACGACGCGGTTCGGGGCGGCGTCGATATAGGCACGGGCAATCGGCAGCACGTCGTCCCAGGGGTAGCCCTCGGCGGAGATCTTCTCGCCCAGGGAGAGCATGACCCAGAAGTTGCCTTTGCCGAGCAGCTCGATGGTCTTGCGGACGTTGGGATCGTCCATGCCCAGACGGGCATCGGCGCGTCCCAGGTGATCGATCAGCACCGGGATGTCCAGGTCCTCGTAGAGCTCGACGCTGTCAAGGATGCCGTGCTTTTCCGGCTGGATCTTCGCGTACCAGCCCAGTTCGCGCAGCCGGCCGGCGGCGTGGCGGAACTCCCGCGGCGACAGCCCCACCCCCAGCTCCTTGCGGAAGGTGAAGCGCGCACCGCGCACGCCGGCCTCGTGCAGCGTCTCGATGTACGCGTCGTCACGCTCCTTCAGCGCGATGGCGTTGGCGCAGCCGCGATAGTCGGGGCCGGCCTGCTCGAGCGCGTCCAGCACCACGCTGTGATCGGCGCCATAGGTGGTCGCCTGGACGATCACGCCGCGCTCGACCCCCAGGGCTCGGTGCATGTGCAGTGCCGCGTCGATGGTCGCCGAGGGCATCCTGAAGGGCGCGTCCGCGCGCATCGGATAGACATCCGGATCGCCGAACACGTGGAACTGCGCGTCGCACGTGTTCGCCGGCGGCGCTTCCCGGGGCGCGCGGGGATCCGGATTGAACGGGAAATACTCGGGCATGGTGGCTCCTGCCGTTAGCGGATCGAAGGGCCGCCCCGGGCATGCGGCCCGGGGTCAGCGGGTCAGGACCCGGCCCGGCGGCCGATTACCGCCATCACGTCGCACTGAATCAGAAACCTCGATTCCACCGGGTTCTGGATGGCGTGCCGGGCGGGCCGGGAGTCCGGATCGGGGAACATCTTCAGCCATTCGGCGTTGAGCACATCCCGCTGGGAACGGTCCTGCATCCAGACCGTCATTTTCAGGATGTCGTCGGTGCTGCCGCCGGCGGCTTCGACGATGTTGCGCACGTGCGTGAACATGTGTGCGCACTGCGTGGGCAGGTCCGCGCCCAGCTCCCCGGTCTCCGGGTCGGTCCCGTTGATCACGCCGGAAGCCACAAGGTCCCCGATCCGGCTCGCGGCCGGGATCGGGTTGTTGTGCTGAAAGCCGGCGCTGTCAACGCTCTTGCGTCGTGACATGCGGGGATGCCTCCCGATCAGCGATGGATGTCGGCCTCGCGGATCAGCGTGGCCCAGCGCTCGTACTGCTCGTCGAGGAACGCCTTGAACTCGTCCACGTCCATGGCACGGGCGTCGGCGCCGGCGGTCTCGAATTTCTTCTCCACGGCCGGGTCGTTGAGGATCTTCTCCAGCGCCGCGTTCAGCCTGTCCACGACCTCGTCGGGGGTCCCCGCCGGGCCGAACAGGCCGGTAAAGGTCTCCGATACCGCGTCGGAATAGCCGAGCTCCTTGAGGGTGGGGACGTCGGGCAGGGACGGCAGGCGTTCCGGCGAGGTCACGGCCAGCGCCTTCAGCTTGCCGCTGTTGATGTACTGCCTGGCCACGGTGTACTGATCGAAGTTGAAGTCCACACGGCCGCCGAGCAGATCGGTGGTGGCCGGGGCGTTGCCCGCGTACTGGACGGTCAGCCATTCGGTGTCCAGCAGACGCTGCATCATTTCACTGATCAGGTGATTCTGGGTGCCGGCGCCCGGGGAGGCCATGGTCAGCTCGCCGGGGTTCGCCTTGGCCTTTTCGAACAGTGCCTCGGCGGAATCCACACCCAGCTCCGGATTCACCTGCAGCACCAGCGGCACGAAGGAGATGGAGCCGATGGGCGCAAAATCGTCCTTCCAGAAGTAGTTGTCCTTACGGAACAGCAGCGGGCTGAACAGCACCGGGCCGTTGGGGGCGACGAACAGGGTGTAACCGTCGCTCTTGGCGTTGATCACGTGGGAAGCGGCAATCATGCCGCCGGCGCCGGGCCGGTTCTCGACCACGAACGGCTGGCCGAATTCCTTCTCCAGGCGGTCGGCGATGATACGCGCGTTGAAGTCGACGTTGCCCCCCGGCGGATAGGGGACCACCAGCTGCACCGGCTTCTCCGGCCATGCCGCCTGGGCACCACCGGTCAGGCACAGCAACAGGAACGGAACGATCAGGCATTTGAAAAATCGCATTTTCTCTCTCCTCCCGATGCGGGGCGTTTGGCGTCGCGCCCCATACGACGAATGCCTTTTGTGTTGTTTCGGATCAGCTTCTGCATCCGCCGCCGCGCCTTCAAGCGCCTGAAGCCGGAGACGTCCACCATGTGGATTTTTTGACTCATTTGCCCCCGGGGTAGCCTTCCGGCCCCCGTCGTGGACGCACAGAGCCCGCCGGAGGAGGGAGACCGGGAACCGGTGCTCAGCGCGACGACGGCGGCCGTTCCCGGCATGAACCACGGCGGCCGGCCATACCCCGGGGGCACACCAGTGACGCCCGCCGGCCGCACCCCACACGGCGCCATCACGGTTCGACGGCCTCATGGCGCGGTTTCAGGGGATGACTTCTGCGATTGGCCCCTGCCCGAGCCACCGTGCGCGCACGGCCACCCGGGCGTAATGGCCAGCGCGGGACCAGGCCCCCGGCCAGGATTCCCGGAGGGTAGCGGCAGGCCGGAACGGACCGCCGCAGCACCGGCCGTGCGACCCGGCGGGGCGTCAGGAAAATCGGATCAGCAGCGGATACGGGGCCGATTTCCTCACCCCGGGCCAACGGCGCTCGCAACCACAAAGTCCACTATATGGACTTTTACGTCAGCACGTCGTTGTACCTTTCTCGCCCCCCTGCCTAGCATTCCGGTTAAACGATAAACAGCGAATCCACGGTGAGGAGAGAGATGTGCAAGTCGACATCGGCGCGCTTTCGCCCCAGCAGTGCTACCGCCTGATCAGCGGGATCGTGGTGCCCAGGCCGATCGCCTGGATCAGCTCCCGGTCTCCGGAGGGCGTGGTCAATCTCGCCCCCTTCAGCTGCTTCACGTTCGTCTCCAACAGCCCCCTGATGGTGGGCATCAATATCGGCCGCAAGGCCGGCCGCGAAAAGGATACGGCGCGCAACATCCGGACGCTCGGCGAGTTCGTCGTCAATATCGCCGACTGGTCCATGGTGGAAACGGTGCACGCCAGCGCCGTGGAATACGACACCCACGAGAGTGAGGTGGAGAGCCTGGGTCTGGCGGTGGAGCCGTCCGGAACCATTACCCCGCCGCGGTTGGCGATGACGCCGATCGGCATGGAGTGCCGGCTGCACAGCATCACCGCCTTCGGCGATACCGGCGCCGAGTTCTTCGTCGGCGAGGTCAGGCTGGTGCACATCGCGGACGCGCTCTACCAGGACGGCCGCATCGACACCCGCGCGCTGCAGCCGGTGTGCCGCATCGCCGGCGCCAACTACGCCACCCTCGGCGAGATCCGTGAGCTCAAGCCCGTGGCGCAAACCCCCAAGACCGTCGTGGAGCGCCGGCCATGAACGACGACACCCGGCCACCGGATACCGACGGGGACACGCCGGGCGGCGAGCACGGCGACGGCGGCAGGACCGTGGGCGCACGCAGCATCCGGCGCGCCCTGGCGATTCTCCGCATCCTCGCCACCGGCCAGGAACACGGGGTCCGGATCACCGACATCGTCTACCAGACGGGCCTCAACCGGCCCACGGTCCACCGCATCCTGCGCGTGCTGATCGAAGAGAAGGCGGTGGAGCAGGACCCCGAGACGCGCCGCTACATGGTCGGCCCGGAAGTATCCCTGCTGGGGCTCTCGCGCACCGCGCGGGTGCCGGTGAAGACCGTGGCCGAGCCCTACCTGCGGCACATCGCCGAACAGTGCGGCGACAGCGTCTTCCTGACCATCCGCAGCGGCTTCGACTCCATCTGCGTGGACCGCAAGACCGGCAGCTACCCGGTGAAGGTGCTGTCCATCGAGGTGGGCGCACGCCGGCCCCTGGGCATGAGCGTGTCCGGGCTGGTGCTGCTGGCATTCGCCGGCGACGACGAGGACGTGGACGAGGTGCTGCTCGGCAACGAACAGCGCCTGGCCGGCCACGGGCTGGAACCGGACGCGGTCCGCCGCCGCATCACCGAGACGCGCACCCTGGGCTACGCCTACAGCGAGGTGGGCGTGGTGCCCGGCACCCGCGCCCTGGCGCTGCCGGTGTTCGACACCGAGGGCGGGCTGGTGGCCTCCGTGGCGGTATCCGCCATGGCCGACCGGCTCAGCCCGGAACGGCTGGCCACCCTGGTGCCCCTGATCCGCCAGCAGACCGAGTTGATCGCCAAACGCCTCAGCGAAGTCCAGAAACGCCGCCGCTAGGCGCCCCTATAGAGTCTGGAGCGACCATGACATCCACGACCCTGCGCCCGGGAGGGCCCCTGCTGAGCGGCGCCGTCTACGGCTGCCTGCTCAACGTCCGCGACGAGCTGGACCGGCTCGGCGACGCCATCGACGAGCCCCCGTACAACGGCGCCCCCACCGGCCCGGTGCTGTACGTGAAGACCCCGAACACCCACATCGCCGCCGGCGCGCCGGTGCCCATTCCCGCCGACGTGGACCGGGTCCGTGTGGGCGCGAGCCTGGGCGTCGTGATCCGGGACACCCTGACCCGTGCCGACACCGGCCAGGCTGCGGCGGCGATCGCCGGCTACACCCTGGTGAACGACGTCACCGTGCCCCACGAGAGCCTGTTCCGGCATCCCCTCAAGCAGAAATGCCGCGACGGCTTCTGCCCGATCGGCCCGTGGCTGGTGGACGCCGCTGACCTGCCGGACCCGGCGACGCTGAGCGTGCGCGCCTTCGTCAACGGCGAATGCCGCCACGAGGCCGGCCTGGATCGGCTGGTACGCCCGGTGGCCACGCTCCTCGCCGACATCTCCGATTTCACCAGCCTCTACCCCGGTGACCTGATCCTCGCGGGTGTCTCCCCCGACGTGCCGCTTGCCGGCCCGGGCGACACCGTGGCGGTGGAGATCGACGGCCTCGGCCGGCTGGTGAATCCACTGGTCCGGGAATCGAGCCACCGGGAGCACACGTCATGAAGCGGGCACGTATCGCCTTCGAGGGCCGGGTCCATCAGGCCCGGGAGGACAACGGCCGGGTGCGCCTGGCGGACGGCCGCCACGTGGCGGAGAGCGAGGTGGTCTGGCTGCCCCCGGTGACGCCGGGCACGATCCTGGCACTGGGCCTGAACTACGCCGACCACGCCGCCGAGATCGCCTCCAGCGCCCCAAAGGAACCCATGGTCTTCCTCAAGGGCGCCAACACCCTGGTGGGCCACCGCGCCTTCACGCCGCGGCCCGCCGACGCCACCAACATGCACTACGAGTGCGAGCTCACGGTGGTGATCGGCCGGCCCGCCCGCCGTGTGGCACGGGCGGACGCCTACGACTACATCGCCGGCTACACCGTCGCCAACGACTACGCGGTGCGCAACTACCTCGAGGGCTTCTACCGCCCCAACTTCCGCATCAAGAGCCGCGACAACGGCACGCCCATGGGCCCGTGGCTGGCGGACACGGCGGAGATCCCCGACCCGATGGACCTGCGGCTCACCACCCGCGTCAACGGCGAGACCACGCAGCAAGGCACCACCCGGGACATGATCTTCGACGTCCCCTTCCTGATCGAATACTTCAGCAGCTTCATGACCCTGCGGCCCGGCGACGTGATCCTCACCGGCACCCCAAAGGGCACCGTGAACGTCATGCCCGGCGACGAGGTGGTCACCGAGATCGAGGGTATCGGCGCCCTGCACAACACCATCGTCGCGAGGACACCGTGATGCTCAGTGAAGACGCCATCCGCGACGCGGCCGAACGGCTCGACCACGCCGAGAGCGACCGCAGCCAGATCGACCATCTCACCCTGCAGTACCCGGAGCTGGGCTTCGAGGACGCCTATGCCGTCCAGCGCCGCTGGGTGGACATGAAGACGGCCCGCGGCCGCCGCGTGATGGGCCACAAGATCGGCCTCACCTCCCGGGCCATGCAGCGGTCCGCGCACATCGACGAGCCGGACTACGGCGTCCTGCTCGACGACATGTTCTTCGAGGACAACGGCGGGATCCCGGTGGAGCGGTTCATCGTGCCGCGCCTGGAGGTGGAGCTGGCGTTCGTCCTCTGCGGCGACCTGACCGGCCCGGACTGCACCGTGCTGGACGTGATGCGCGCCACCGAGTACGTCATCCCGGCGCTGGAGATCATCGACGCCCGCGTCCGCCAGGTGGACCCGGCCTCCGGTGCCCCCGCGCAAGGTGTTCGACACCATCTCGGATAACGCCGCCAACGCCGGCGTGGTGCTCGGCGGGCGCACCTTCCGCCCGTTCGACGTCGACCTGCGCTGGAGCGCGGCGGTATGCAGCCGTAACGGCGTGGTCGAGGAAACCGGCGTGGCCGCCGGCGTGCTCGGCCACCCCGCCAAGGGCATCGCCTGGCTGGCCAACAAGCTGGCACCGCACGGCGTCACCCTCCGGGCCGGCGAGATCGTGCTCGCCGGCTCCTTCACCCGGCCGGTGGCGGCGTCCGCCGGAGACACCTTCCACGTGGACTACGGCCCGCTCGGCGCGATCGGGCTGCAGTTCGTCTAACGGAGGCGGCGATGGAACTCCCCGTGAACCGTTTCAGGCAGGCACTGCGGGAGGGGCGCACCCAGATCGGCCTGTGGTGCGCCCTGGCCGACGCCTACGCCACCGAGATCGGCGCCGCCGCCGGCTTCGACTGGGTCCTGATCGACGGCGAGCACGGCCCCAACGACGTACGCTCGATCCTCACCCAGCTGCAGGCGGTGACCCCCTATCCCGCGCACCCGGTGGTGCGGCCCGTCAACGGCGAGTCCGACACCCTCAAGCCGCTGCTCGACGCCGGCGCCCAGACCCTGCTGGTGCCGATGGTGGAGAGCGTCGAGCAGGCGCGGCGCATCGTCGCCGCCACCCGCTACCCGCCCCACGGCCATCGCGGCGTCGGCGCCGGCCTGGCACGGGCGTCGCGCTGGGGCCGGGTAGCGGACTACGTGCACCGCTGCCACGAGCAGCTGTGCGTGCTGGTGCAGGTGGAAAGCCGCGCCGGCCTGGCCGCCCTGGACGGGATCGCGGCCGTGGACGGCGTGGACGGTGTCTTCATCGGCGCCGCCGACCTCGCCGCCGACATGGGCCACCCCGGCGAGGCCGGTCACCCGGAGGTCAACGCGGCGGTGCTCGACGCATTCAGCCGCATTCAGGCGGCGGGCAAGCCCGCCGGTGCGCTGACGCTCAACGAGGACCGGGCCCGCGAGCACCTTGCCGCCGGCTGCCGGTTCCTCGCCGTGGGCGCCGACGCCGCCCTGCTGGCCCGCGCCACCGACGCCCTGCTGCGCCGTTTCACGACACCGGAGGGCGATGCGCCGCCCACGCACGGAGGTTACTGACCCGATAGATAACCGGTCCCGGCACGGTCGCCGCACTTTCGGAGGAGGAGAGCGATCAATGACACGTCCAATCAACTGGCTTCAGGTCGGTGCCGCAGCGCTGCTCGGCCTGGTCGGTGCCTTTTTCGTCTGGCACGGCAGCGACTACCCGATGGGCTCGCTGCGCCGCATGGGGCCGGGGTTCTTCCCGGTCATCGTCGGGGCCGTGCTGCTGCTGTTCGCCATCCTGCTGGTGCTGGAGGTGGCGCACTCGGAGAAGGAAAAGGACTTCTGGATTCCCCGGCCGATCCTGATGGTCTCCGCAGGCTTCGTCGCCTTCGCCGCGCTGCTGGAGCGCGCCGGCCTGGTGCCCGCCACGCTGGTCATGGTGATCCTGGTCTCGCTCGCCGAGAAGCCGCTACGGCCGGTCTCGGCGGCGGCCAACGCGGTGGCGCTGAGCGTGCTCGGCGTCGTGGTGTTCCTCTACAGCTTCGGCATCCCCGTCGCGGCGATTCACTGGTGATCTGATGGATATCCTGCATAACCTGGCGCTGGGCGCCGGCGTCGCCTTCTCCCTGGACGGGCTGCTGTTCTGCTTCGTGGGCGTGCTGGTGGGCACGTTCGTGGGCGTGCTGCCGGGCATCGGCCCCCTAGCGGCGATCTCCCTGGCGCTGCCGCTGACCTATTACCTCTCGCCGCCGATCGCACTGATCATGTTGGCGGGCATCTTCTACGGCGCCCAGTACGGCGGTTCCATCGCCGCCATACTGCTGAATCTGCCGGGCACGGCCTCCGCGGCGGTAACCTGCCTGGACGGCAACCAGCTCACGAAGCAGGGCCGCCCGGGCGTGGCCCTGTTCACCGCCGCCATCGCCTCGTTCACCGGCGGCATCTTCGCCCTCGTGATGGTGCTCGGCTTCACCCCGATGATCGCGTCCTTCGCCACGGACTTCGGAGCCCAGGACTACTTCTCGATCATGCTGCTGGGCCTGGTCGCCGCGTCCACGCTCTCGGTGGGCTCGCCGCTGAAGGGCATGACCATGGTGGTGCTCGGTATCGCCCTGGGCATGGTGGGCATCGACGACACCTCCGGCGCCGAGCGCTTCACCTTCGGCCTGCTGGCGCTCTCCGACGGCGTCAACCTCGTGGCCCTGGCCATGGGCCTGTTCGGGGTCGGCGAGATCCTCGCCAACCTGGGGCAGACGCATCGCGAGCCCCTCAAGACCGACGGGCTGACCTTCCGGTCCATGCTGCCCAGGCGCGAGGAATGGCCCGGCCTGTGGCGGACCATCCTGCGCGGCTCCGGCATCGGCGCCTTCGTGGGCGCACTCCCGGGCTCCGGCCCCGCGATCGCGGCATTCATGTCCTACGCCGCGGAGAAGAAGATCAGCAGGAACCCGGAGGCGTTCGGCAAGGGCGAGCTGCGCGGCGTGGCCTCACCGGAATCCGCCAACAACGCCGCAGTGCAGGCCGCCTTCATCCCCACCCTGAGCCTGGGCATCCCCGGCGACGCAGTGATGGCCGTGCTGCTCGGCGCCATGATCCTCCACGGCATCACCCCGGGGCCCATGCTGGTGACCAGCGAGCCGGAGATGTTCTGGGGGCTGGTGGTCAGCTTCGGCATCGGCAACTTCATGCTGCTGATCCTCAACCTGCCGCTGATCCGCGTCTGGGTGCGGATGCTCTCGATCCCCTACCACGTGCTCTACCCGGCGATGCTGTTCTTCATCTGCGTGGGCGTCTACTCCGTGCGCAACAGCGTGTTCGACATCTACAGCACGCTCATATTCGGCGTGATCGGCTACTTCCTCATCCGCCTGCGCTACCCGCCGGCCCCCCTGCTGCTGGGGTTCATCCTCGGGCCGATGATGGAGGTGCACTTCCGCCGCGCCCTGCTGCTCGGCCGCGGCGACTACACCACGTTCTTCGACAGCGTGCCGAGCACCGTATTCCTGATCCTCAGCGCCCTGTTCCTGCTACTGCCGCTGTGGTCGACCTTCCGCAGGCGCACGGCCCGCCTCAGCAAAGAGGGACGGGACTGACGTTGTTGGCGGGAAAATGACCGCCCCGGCAACAACCGCGTCGCCGCCGGGAAACGGGGCGACGCGCGCTTACCGGACCGCGCCGATCAGCATGTCGGCCACGGCACGTACTGCGGGCGCATCCTTCAGATCCGCGTGAATGACCAGCCAGACAGGGCGTGGTTCGGGTCGCTCCGGGGTGACGCGGACGAGATTCCCGTTTCGCGCCGCCATAACGCACGGCAAAAGCGCCACGCCCAGCCCGGCCTCCGCGGCGGCACGCTGGCTGTGGAAGTCCCCCGTCAGCAGATCGAGGGGGCGGTTTCCCGCGAACTCCTCCAGCCAGCGTTGCTGCGGCACATGGGCGAGTGTCTCGTCGAAGGCAATGAAGCGCCACTGGTGCGGCGGGAGCCGGGCGACTTCGGGGCTGGCATAGAGCGCGAAGGCGACCGAGCCGATTCGGCGCATGATGTTCTGTCGCCCTTGTGGCTCGATCATGCGTACGGCCAGATCGGCCTCACCGCTGTCGAGCGAAGCGATGTGCGAACTCGCGGATAGCACGATTTCCAGGCCCGGATGCGCGGCGCGCAGGTCGCGCAAGGCGGGAATGATGATTTCACTGACGAGCACCGGCGGCGCCGTCAGCCTGACGCGGCCGGTCAGCGTGCCCCGCGTGGCGTGAACGAGGCGCTCGATGCGGTGCGCCTGCTGCTCCATGTCCAGGGCGATTTCGGCTATCTCCCGCCCCTTGTCGGTCAGCGGCGTGGCACGGGCGAGCCGGCGCACCAGCTTGTGACCGACACTTCCCTCGAGCGCGGCGAGCCGGCGCGACACGGTGGCGTGGTTCACACCCAGCGCGCGCGCCGCGCCGGCCAGCGAACCCTCCCGGTGCAGCACCGCCAGAACGTGAAGATCGCGCCAATCCATCTGATCATTTTTGCACAGATGACGTGTCGATATACCGAATTCTCAGCAGAGAATCCGCCTGCAAGAATCCTTCGACCACGTCAGACTGGAGCGAAATCATGATCCCGACCCTTCCTCTCGGAACTGCCGGCCCGACGCTGCCCGCGCTTGGCCTGGGCTGCATGGGCATGTCCGAATTCTACGGCGAGACCGATGACGACCGGTCACTGGCCGTGCTCCGGCGTGCCTATGAGCTGGGCGTGCGGATGTTCGACACCGCCGACATGTATGGCAATGGTCACAATGAAGAACTGCTGGCCCGCTTCCTGAAAGAGGGCGGTAGCGACGCCTTCATCGCTACCAAGTTCGGTATTCGCAAGGCACCCGGCGAATACGCCCGCACCATCGACAACAGCCCGGACTATATCCGGCGGGCGTGTGAAGCGTCCTTAAGGCGTCTCGGCGTCGAGCGGCTCGACCTCTACTACGTCCACCGCGCCGAGGCGGGGCGGTCGATCGAGGAAACCATGGAGGTGCTTTCCGGGCTGGTGCAGGCGGGCAAGATCGGGCATATCGGCCTCAGCGAGGTCTCCGTCGAAACCCTGCGCCGCGCCCATGCGGTTCACCCGGTGGCGGCCGTGCAAAGCGAATACTCGCTGACCACCCGCGACATGGAGACCGGGGTGCTTCCCGCCTGCCGTGAACTGGGGATCGCGTTTGTCGCCTACAGCCCACTGGGGCGTGGACTGCTGTCGGGCACGATGAATTGCGGCGATCTGGCCGAGAACGACTTCCGCCGCAACGCGCCGCGCTTTGCCGACGGGGCGCTGGAGGCGAACGTCGCGCGTCTCGGTACGCTGCGACACATCGCCGACCGGCGAGAGGCGACGCCTTCGCAGGTCGCGCTCGCCTGGGTGCTGGCCAAGGGCGTGTTTGCCATTCCGGGCACCAAGCGGGTGGCCTATCTCGAAGAGAATATCGCCGCTACCGACGTTCACCTTACCGCCGATGATCTGACCGAGCTGGATCGCGCCTATGCTCCAGGCAGCTTTACGGGGGATCGCTACACCGCCGAGGGCATGAAGGGTATTGACGCGTGAGCACAGTGGCAGACAGTCCGGATCAGGACGCGGCGGCCGGACGCCACGCGATGCAGGCCATTACCGGCGAGGCGATGGACGGCATTCTCGCCTCCGTCGGCAGTCATTCCCCGCAGCTCGCGGGCAACCTCGTTACCCATGCCTTCGGGTCGGTGATCGCCGACCCGAAGGCATGGGCCTGGTTGCGCGGGAGCTCGCGACCGTCGCCATGCTCGGCGCAATGGGCGGATGAGAGGGCCAGCTGCGCACCCATATCGGGTTCGCACTCGATTGCGGCCTCGCGCCCGAGAAGATCATCGCCGGTGCCGAACACGTCTCGGTCTATGCCGGTTATCCACGTGCGCTGACCATGCTGCGGATCGCACGCGAGGTGCTGAATGATCGCGGAGTGGCGCTTCCGGTCGCCCGGCCTTTCCACCTGCACGATCATACGACACGCCTGTTCGACAGCGGCGGCGATGGTCCGCCCCTGGTGCTGCTCCATGCGCTCAGCCTGGACTGGCGGATGTGGTCCCGCGTCATTCCACTGCTCACGCCGCGTTACCGGGTTATCGCCTACGACCTGCGCGGATTTGGCGGGCTGTCGCTCGGCGGGTCGATCGCGCTGGAGCTGGCGCTCCGGCGGCCCGACCTGGTCACGGACCTGACGGTAATCGCGGCGACGGCATGGCCTTCCCCCGCTTTCGAGGAACGCCCCCGGGCCGCCGAAACGGCGGGCATGGAGGCCTAGGTCATTCCCAGCCTTACGCGATGGTTCCGCACCAGCGCCGTGGAAATCGTGGTCTGTCCCCGATTTTCCGTTTAGGCCTGGTCTCAGCGGCCAATTCTGAGGCGCACCGCACCGGAAAATCGCTCCACTGCACCCCTGGTTAACCATTCCGCCCCGAAGTTTGCTTCATGAACTGGAGAAGCGGTTACTAGATGACTTATTTTCCACGAGCTATATCGATTTATTGTTGCATATACCCATCCGCCGTGGAAATCGTGGTCTGTCCCCAACCCCCTCCCAATCCCGCTGCCCCCAACCCCCAACATTACAACCTCCTAAACTCTTTATAATTGCCATTCCACCAGTCAATCCATGCATCATGCAGAATTTGCCCTTCAATAGATGCCTTTGGGTCGTACTTTGCAAATCCTTTCAATTGCTTTTCTATACAGGGTATGAATATGGAATGATAAGCCTCCGGCAATTTCGGATGCAATTTATAAAGTGTACCATCACTTACCAACTTTGCTTCTTTAAGTGCGATCGATAACTTATTGATATAAGTATTTCGTTCGTCTTCACTAAATGAACCAACAATAGAATTGCCACCAGTGATCTCCTTTAGATATCTATCAGCATTAAAGTACAATTCCTGTGCCCGCTTAAAGTTTTTTACTTCATTCTTAACCTTTGCAGTATTGGGGTCTTCACTACATGCACCGCCTAATATTAGGAAAATTAGCGCGACTAGCAGAAACAGATTTTGACGAAGCCTGTTCATTTTAATACCATATGCGTCATTATTGGGTCTTAACGCCGAACTAAAGGACACCCATGAAGCGCAGCGGGGTGGGCATCCATTTTGAGCGCCGTGTTATGCGATTTTGCCGTAGAATCAACTTACTGCTGCTCACGAATATCACCTTGCTGAAGCCCAATGTTCGAAATCTTTGTGAAATCATCAAAGCCACAGTTTTCACAGTGAAGATGAAAAGCTAGCGTGAAGCCTTCTGTGGCTTTCTTTTCATAAAATTCGTTGTATTCGTTTTCTTCTTTATGAACCCTCACCTCATACTCCAAAACCCTTAATATTTGTTTTCCTTCACATTTTGGACAAAGGAAATAAAAGTAGTCAGTAAGGCATGTTTCACCTTTCAATTTTCCTTCCGTGACATCATCGGAGCCGTGATACGCCTTACCTTTGTTGAACTTTGTCTTTGCCATTAGTCATGACTCCTTTATGCGCATAACAGTGATTAGATCGCGCACGAATATCGGATAAACGTGCGCGCGTGATATCACGGTTTCCTACGTGTTGAATATAGCTCGTATCCCCCTGTAAGGACAGAGGTTCCTATTCGGCTCGGGACTTCGCGCCGTGATATGCCGCTCGCAGTTTAGGCCGGGAGCAATATACGGGTATCGGGAGGCAAACGAGTCGGAGCAAGGTGCGACAGGCTAGACGTTGTCACCTAAGACAACGACCAGTCGCGAATGTAGGTCGGAGTGCCATCAGCGCCGGCAAACGGGGAACACTCCGCCGGGTGTTCCCCGTAGGACTCAGATCAGTGCGGACTAGAACGCGTCCCCGGGCACCCGCACCCAGCCCTCCATGAGCACCCGCGCGCTGCGGCTCATGATGGCCTTTTCCACGGTCCAGGCGCCGTCCACCTGCCGTGCCTCGGCGCCGACGCGGAGGGTGCCGCTGGGGTGGCCGAAGTGGACGGCGCTGCGGTCGTCACCGCCGGCGGCGAGGTTCACGAGCGTGCCGGGGATGGCGGCGGCGGTGGCGATGGCGACGGCGGCGGTGCCCATCATGGCGTGGTGGAGCTTGCCCATGGAGAGCGCGCGGACGAGCACGTCGATGTCCTCGGCCTTCACCGCTTTGCCGCTGGAGGCGGTGTAGCCCTTCGGCGGGGCGACGAAGGCGATTTTGGGGGTGTGCTGGCGGCTGGCGGCCTCCGCGACTTCGCTGAACAGGCCCATGCGCACGCCGCCGTGGGCGCGGATGGTCTCGAACATATCCAGAGCCTTTGGATCCTCGTTGATCGCGCCCTGGAGCTCGGTGCCGGTGTAGCCGACGTCCGAGGCGTTGACGAAGATGGTCGGAATGCCGGCGTTGATCATGGTGGCCTGGAAGGTGCCGACGCCGGGGACCTCCAAGTCGTCCACGATGTTGCCGGTGGGGAAGATCGCGCCGCCGCCGTCCGCCGGGTTCATGAACTCGATCTGGATCTCGGCGGCGGGGAAGGTGACGCCGTCCAGCTCGAAGTCGCCGGTCTCCTGCACCGCGCCGTCGGTGATCGGGATGTGGGCGACGATGGTCTTCTCGATGTTGGCCTGCCAGATGCGCACGGTGCAGTGGCCGTTCTCGGGGATGCGTCCGGCGTCGATGAGGCCGCTGTTGATGGCGAAGGCCCCCACGGCGGCGGTGAGGTTGCCACAGTTGCCACTCCAGTCGATGAAGGGCTTGTCGATGGAGACCTGGCCGAAGAGGTAGTCGATGTCGTGATCCGGGCTGTCGCTCCGGGAGAGGATTACGGTCTTGGACGTCGACGAGGTGGCGCCGCCCATGCCGTCGGTGTGCTTGCCGTACGGGTCGGGGCTGCCGATTACGCGCAGCAGCAGGGCGTCGCGGGCCGGGCCGGGCTGCTGCTGCGCGGCCGCCGGGAGGTCGTCGAGGCGGAAGAAGACGCCCTTGCTGGTGCCGCCGCGCATGTAGGTGGCGGGGATGCGGATCTGTGGTGCGTGGGTCATGGGTATGTCTCTCTCGGTTGGCTTCCCCCTCTCCCCAACCCCTCTCCCGCCAGGGGAGAGGGGCTAGACGCCGGCTTCCCCGGATATCGAGGCTTTGGCTGCTCCCCTCTCCCCTCGTGGGAGAGGGGCTGGGGGAGAGGGGGCAAGCTGTTCAGGATGTCCTCTAAGACATGGTCCGTTTCGTTCAGTATCTGGTGGTTCCAGTAGCGCAGGACGGTAAAGCCCTGGGCCCGGAGCCAGGTGTCGCGCCGTTGGTCGGCCGCGCTTTCGTTGTGCTGGCCGCCGTCGCATTCGACGATCAGCCGTGCGCCGAAGTGGACGAAGTCCACGATGTACGGGCCGACCGGTTGCTGGCGGCGGAATTTCCGGCCGAGCATTCGATGGGCCCTGAGCTGGCGCCAGAGGATGCGTTCGGCATCCGTCATGTTCCGGCGCAGCGATTTCGCGAAACGCTTCTGGTCCATTGCAGTCTTCCCTGACCGGTTGAGATTTCGTCCGCTCCCTTCCCGGGAGCGGTAATTTGTGGTGGTCAAGTAATTTCGGACACCGCGATGGGTGGTTCGGCTGCCATTTGTCGTTCGTAGACGTTGGGAGGCAGATAGCCCAGCGTCGAGTGGATTCTGACCGCGTTGTAGAAGCTGACGATATAGTCAGCGATGTC